>CAKQFF010000156.1 GCA_934230685.1 uncultured Prevotella sp.
ATGGCACCCGTCACGAAGTGTTTAACAATGTTCTCGACGGGTTCTACCTCGTCGACTGGTATCGGATTTTGTTTGAAGTCGAAGAAGTCGCGGATGAAGATAGGGTCTTCCTTCTCGTCGACATACTTCGTGAATTCTTTATATTTTGCATAGTTGCCAGTGCGTGTGGCAAGCTGCAATGTTGCGATAGTCTCCGGGTTCCATGCGTGGCGTATTCCATCCTTGCGCCAGTGGAACTGTCCGAGGTTGGGCAGGAAGTCGAGCTTCTTCTTGTTGTTGAAAGCCTTGTCGTGCATGTTGATGGCATCACGTGCGATAGTCTCCAAGCCCACGCCACCGATGGTGCTAACCTCTGTGCCGAAGTAGGCTTTGAGCAGAGCTTCCGACAGTCCGATGCTCTCGAATATCTTGGCTCCACGGTAGGAGCGTATTGTGGAAATACCCATCTTAGCCATAATCTTCAGCAAGCCCTTCTTGACAGCCTTGATATAGTTGGCCTCGGCAGTGGCGTAGTTCTCCTGAATTTTGCCTCGCTTCACGAGGTCGTCGAGTATGGCGTAGGTCATATATGGGCAAAGAGCCGAGGCTCCATAGCCCAGAAGCAAGGCTGCATGCATCACCTCGCGAATCTCTCCGCTCTCTACAATAAGGGCTGTCTGTACACGCTTGCCTACGGAAATCAAGTAATGGTGAACGGCACTCACAGCGAGTAATGACGGGATGGCGGCATGAGCCTCGTCGATTTCACGGTCGCTGAGGATGATATAGTTGTAGCCGTCGTCAACGCTTCGCTCGGCTTGCTTGCAGAGTTCGTCGAGCGACTCACGCAGTCCTTCCTCGCCCTTGCTGCACTCAAACACCATCGGCAACTTCACTGTGTTGAAGCCCTTATAGCGGATATTGCAGAGAATGTCGAGCTGTGTGTTTGTAAGGATAGGGTGGGGCAGGCGCACCATCTTGCAGTTCGACTCGTCGGGCGAGAGAATGCCCGAACCTACACGGCCTATATATTCCGAGAGCGACATGACGAGCGACTCGCGTATGGAGTCGATGGCAGGATTGGTGACCTGTGCAAACTGCTGGCGGAAATAGTTGAAGAACACCTGCGAGTGGCTTGAGAGCACAGCCAATGGAGTGTCGTTGCCCATTGAGGCTGTTGGCTCCTGGCCGTTGGTTGCCATAGGCACGATGGTTCCGTCTACATCCTCCTCGCCGAATCCGAACATCAGTTCCTTGCGTGTGAGGTCGTCAACCGAGTTGTCCACCTTGCGGCCAGAATGCAGTTTCTCCAACTGAATGCGGTTGGTTGACAGCCACTGACGGTAGGGGTGCGCACTTGCAAGACGCTCCTTTATCTCGCCATCGTAGTAGATTTTACCCTCCTGAGTGTCGATAAGGAGAATCTTGCCCGGTTGCAGGCGTCCCTTTTCGGCTATCTCAGTTGGGTCAAAGTCCATGACACCCACTTCGGATGCCACGACCATGGTGTCGTTCTTGGTAATTGTATATCGTGCCGGGCGCAGACCATTGCGGTCGAGCATACCTCCGGCATATCGTCCGTCGCTGAAGAGTAGGGCGGCAGGACCGTCCCACGGTTCCATAAGGATAGAGTGGTATTCGTAGAAGGCCTTGAGGTCTTCGGGTATAGGGTTCTTGTCGTTGAAACTCTCCGGCACCATTACTGCCATGGCATGAGGCAACGACAATCCGCTCATCACGAAGAACTCAAACACATTGTCGAGACTTGCCGAGTCGGACATGTTGGGCTGTATGATAGGCGAGATGCCACGAATGTCGCCCAATGCCTCGCTTGAGAGCACACTCTCGCGGGCCTTGAACCAAGAGCGGTTGCCGCGGATGGTGTTTATCTCGCCATTGTGTGCCAAGAGGCGGAACGGCTGTGCCAGACTCCATGTGGGGAATGTGTTTGTGGAGAAACGTGAGTGGACGAGTGCCAAGCCCGATGTGAAATAATTGTTGGTAAGGTCGGGATAATACTGGCGCACCTGCATCGACGACAACATACCCTTATAAACGATGTTGCGGCTTGAAAGCGAGCAGATGTAGAAGTCCTTGTCCTTGATGCGGTTCTCTATCTTCTTGCGTATAATATATAATGTGCGCTCGAATGTGGGCACTTTGTCGTCGGTAACGCCTGTGATGAACACCTGCTTGATGGCAGGTTCTGTCTCAAGAGCCGACACGCCAAGGCATTCGGGATTGGTGGGAACAGAGCGCAAGTGCATCAACGACAGTCCCTCGCGCTCAATCTCCTCAATCATTATGGATAGAATCTCCTGCTGTTTTTTCTCATCCTTGGGCAGAAAGACAAGACCGGTGCCATATTTTCCTTTTTCTGGCACAGGTATTCCCTGCAGCAAGATGAACTCGTGCGGAATCTGAAGCATAATACCCGCACCATCACCAGTCTTGTTGTCGGCACCCTCGGCACCACGGTGACGCATGTTCTCAAGCACGCGCAGAGCGTTGTCTACTAATTCGTGGCTCTTGTTACCATGAATATTCACTACCATGCCTACACCGCACGCATCGTGTTCGTAGGCGGCATTATAAAGTCCTGAAAATCTCTCGCCAGTCAACGCATGATTGGCTTGATGGTCTTGTGTTCTACCCATCTTAATTGCTTTTAATTAGTAAACTATTAAAATCCCTATCAAAGTGATTGCAAAATTACAAAATAAGTTTCAAAAAGTAATCATTAACATTCGGAAAAATAAAAATTTTTTGATATATGATAAGAAAACGCTTACAATATAAAATTTCTTATAGTGCTTTTGGTTATAAATCGTAATGTATTTCGCGTATTATGCTTTCGAAATGATATTTCTGGTGAGGCGTTTTTAAAATAATCGTAGAAAATGTGGCGTAAACAATGTGCTTATAGTGCAAATAAAGACTAAAACTTTTGTCATTTCGCCAATTTGCAGTACTTTTGCAAAATTAATTGTACAAAAAAACAGATAAATGAAGGATATTTGCTGCATAGGCCATATTACAAAAGACAAAATCATCACGCCGCGACAGACCGTATATATGGCTGGCGGCACATCATTCTATTTTTCTTACGCTTTCAACCATTTGCCAAAGAATGTGTCGTTTCAGCTTGTCACCAAGCTTGGCGAGTCGGAGATGAAATCAGTTGACGACATGCGTCAGGTTGGCATCGACGTGCTCACTTATCCGAGCCGTCATACTGTGTACTTTGAGAATAAGTATGGTGAGAACCAGAACGACCGCACTCAGCGTGTGCTTGAGCGTGCCGACCCGTTCACAGTTGAGGAGATGCAGAATGTCGAGGCAGGCGTTTTTCATCTTGGTTCGCTGCTAAATGATGATTTCTCTACCGAGGTGGTGAAATATCTTTCCACAAAGGGACGTATCTCTATCGATGCTCAGGGCTATTTGCGTGAGGTGCGTGGCGATAAAGTTTATCCCATCGACTGGGCTGAAAAGCGAGAGATACTTGCACATACACATATTATAAAAGTGAATGAGCACGAGATGGAGGTTATCACTGGTCTCACCGACCCGCATGAGGCTGCCCTCCGCTTGGCAGAGTGGGGTGTGAAGGAAGTGTGCGTGACTCTTGGTAGCGAAGGCTCAATTATCCTTGCCGAAGGACAATTCTATACCATTCCTGCATACAAGCCACGCGAGATAGTTGATGCCACTGGATGTGGCGACACTTATTCGGCTGGCTATCTCTGGTGTCGTGCCCAGGGCATGGGTTATGAGGAGTCGGGCAAGTTTGCTGCTGCTATGTGCACATTGAAGCTCGAGCATAACGGTCCGTTCGACAGAAGTATTGAGGACGTGAAGCAGGTGTTGTCGGCTGCACAATAGAAATATCTTATAAGGTGCATATATATAAAGGTCGGGCGGTCTTCGCTCGACCCAAAATGATGAAAGCAACAAGGTGATAATGGAAAATTTTACAATTTCTTGAAAATTTTCTCTCGTTTCTTTCTTTATTTAAAATATTATTTGTACCTTTGCACCCGCAATTAAGCGTTATGCGGCAATAGCTCAGTTGGTAGAGCACAACCTTGCCAAGGTTGGGGTCGCGAGTTCAAGTCTCGTTTGCCGCTC
>CAKQFF010000157.1 GCA_934230685.1 uncultured Prevotella sp.
ACGACAACAACTTCTATGACGTAATCACACGTACAGGATTTGTACAGAACCATTACCTGGCTTTCAGCGGTGGCTCAGAGCAGTCGAACTATCGCGCATCGTTCGGATACATCGACCACAACACCATCATCAAGACCAAGGACTACAACAATTTTGTAGCCAAGATAGATGTCACGCAGCATGCCTTTGACAACCGCCTTACGGGCGACTTCGGAGTGTTCGGCTCAACATACAAAAACAATGATATCTTCGATTCGCAGATGCTGTTCTATTCTGCCGCATGCCAAAACCCGACATATCCAGCAGGACGCGACGCCAAAGGCAACTGGACAAAGAACGGAGCGGCATATCGCATAAATCCTCCTGCTACCATTCTCGCCGAACGAAGCGACCAGAAGGAGATGTACTTCAACACTCACATGCGATTGCTCTACAATCTCGCCCCGTCACTCAAGCTGTCAGCATTCGGCAGCTACTCGTATACATCTAACGAGAACTCGGAGTTCTGCCCCACATGGGTGTGGGCACAAGGCAATGTATACCGAGGAGAGTTTAAGAAGCAGGAGTATCTCGGCAACGTGTCACTCGACTTCGCGCATACATGGAACGCACACTCTCTATCGGCAGGCCTCTCTACGGAGTACCATTACCAAGAGCGCACAGCTTTCTGGACACGCGCTAAAGGCATAACAACCAACGGATTCGGCTACGACAACATCGGAGCCACATCGTCGCGTCCTTATGGTGCGACAGGAAGCACATACGAGGACCAATCGCTGGCATCGGTTATGGCCAACGCCTCTTATACATTATATAATAGGTATAAGCTGACATTGACCATGCGCGGAGACGGCTCGTCGATGGTGGGCGACGACAACACATGGGGATTCTTCCCATCAGTATCGGCAGAATGGGATGTGAAGAAGGAGAAGTTCTTGCGCTACTTCAACGGCATCAACACATTAAAGCTACGCACAGGATACGGACGCTCGGGCAATCTGGGCGGCATATCAGCCTATACAACAATGGATAATGTGCAGCAGACAGGCATAGTGCCAGTGAACAACACACCTACTGTGACGCTCGGAACCATACGCAACAACAACCCCGACCTGAAATGGGAGACGAAATCAACATTCAATATAGGTGGCGAGATAGGACTATGGCACAACCGACTGATGCTTACCGCTGAATACTACTACTCCAAGACCACCGACATGCTATACTCTTATGATGTGCCAGTACCACCATTTGCCTACGACAAATTGCTGGCCAACATTGGCTCTATGTCAAACCAAGGTCTTGAGATAGGTTTCTCTATAGCTCCGGTGCAGACCAAGGACATCGACCTGAACGTCAGCATGAATCTCTCGTTCCAAAAGAACAAACTACTGTCGTTGTCGGGCAACTACAACGGCATGAATATGTCGGCTGCCAATATCACGGCAATAGGCTCAATAGACGGTGCCGGACAAAATGGCGGCGACAACAACCATGTGCTCTACCAGATAGTGGGACAACCATTGGGAGTGTTCTATCTGCCACACTGCACAGGACTCTACAAGGACGAACTGGGAACTATGAAATACAAGATAGAAGACCTTGACAACAATGGCACTATCGACTTTGGCGACGGAGGCGACCGACGCATCTGCGGCCAGGCTACACCTAAGGCCACACTCGGCTCAAACATATCACTGCGCTACAAGGACTTCTATATGTCGCTACAGATGAACGGAGCGTTCGGACACAAGATATTCAACGGCACGGCTTTGGCTTACAACAATATGTCGTCGTTCCCCACATACAATGTGCTGAAAGGTGCGCCCGAGAAAAACATTGTAGACCAAAACGTATCGGACTATTGGCTGGAACGTGGCGACTATCTCAACTTCGAATATCTCACCATAGGCTATAATGTTCCTGTGAAGAGCCATATCGTGCGCTCGTTGCGCGTGTCGTGCAGCGTGAACAACCTCGCCACTATCACCTCCTATAGCGGACTGACACCTATGGTAAACTCCTATGTAGTGAACTCGTCAATGGGCATCGACGACAAGAGATGCTATCCTACCTACAGGACTTACTCAGTGGGAGTGAGCGTGCAATTCTAAATTGCCTATACTATTTTTTACACATGTAATGATTGAAGACTATGAAACATAGATTTTTAGCTTTATCTATTCTCGCCTTGTCACTCTCAACGACGAGCTGCCTCGACGAGTCTCCTAAAGACCAAATACCAGGATCGGAGATTTACGATTCTGCCAACAGCCTGTATGTCAACGCGGTTGCCTCGCTCTACAACTATATAGGAGCACACGAGGAAGGCGAAGGATTGCAGGGCACCTGCCGTGGCATATACGACTACAACACGCTGACTACAGACGAGGCCATCATGCCTATCAGAGGCGGCAACTGGTATGACGGAGGTCTGTGGAAGAACATGTACAACCATACATGGACTGCCAGCGACACCGACCTATACAATGTATGGAAATATATATACAAGGTGATAGTGCTATCCACAAAGTCGTTGGAGACAATCGAACAGCACAAAACATTACTCACGCAACAGCAATGCATGGAGTATCAGGCTGAGGTGCGTGCCATTCGCGCTATGTTTTACTACTATGCCATGGATATGTTCGGACGCATCCCTATCCTTGAGTCGTCAACACAGAAGACCGAAGAGATACAACAGAGCAACCGTAGCGATGTGTTCAGATATATTGTGAAGGAACTGCAGACAGTGGCTCCACTGCTGCCAAACGAGCACAGCAACCTGCAAGGCAACTACTATGGAAGGGTGACACGACCCGTGGCATGGTTCCTACTTGCCAAGCTCGCCCTAAACGCCGAAGTATATGCCGACGACAACTGGACCGACTCATCACGTCCCGACAGCAAGACTATCATGTTCGACATCAACGGCACACAGAAGAATGCATGGCAGACATGCATACATTACTGCAACCTGATTGCGGACACTGGATACTCACTCGAAAGCGACTACACCAAGAATTTTGCCGTGCACAACGAGAACTCACAGGAAAACATATTCACCATCCCACTGGACAAGATGCTGTATCCAAATGAGTTTCACTATCTCTTCCGCTCACGCCACTACGCACATGGAGGCGCCTATAGCGGAGCTTCGGAGAATGGCACATGCGCAACACTGCACACAATGGCGGTTAACGGCTACGGCACAGACACGCCAGACACACGTCTCGACATGAACTTCTATACAGGCAAGGTGGAGGTAGACGGCAAATATGTCACTCTCGACGACGGCACACCACTCGAATACATGCCACTCGCTGTTGAGCAAAACCTCACGGCAAGCAAATATATCGAAACGGCAGGCGCACGCATGAAGAAATATGAGGTTGACCGCACGGCATACTCCGACGGTCGTATGCCCGACAACGATATAGTGCTCTTCAGATACGCCGACGTGCTGCTCATGAAAGCAGAAGCCAAGACAAGGAACGGGGAATCGGGCGACGAGGAACTTAATGCAGTGCGTTCACGCGTGGGAATGCCCACGCTATCGGCCACACTCGACAATATCCTCGACGAACGACTCAGGGAACTTGTATGGGAAGGTTGGCGACGCCAAGATATGATACGTTTTGGAACATACAACAAGCAGTATGACATACACACACCATCGGATGCCGACCAGAAAGGATATACAAATGTATTTCCAATTCCAGAGAAAGCACGCGAGTTGAACCGGAACCTCAAGCAGAACCCTGGATATTAAAAACATGTCATAAATAGGAAAAACGTTGAAACAACACCCGTTTGTTGATATTATCCATAATAGGCAAAGACAAAAAATGAAAAATACTAAAATATGGACAAAAAATTACCATTAAATAGGTATTGTATAATTCTTTTTTTGTAATTTTGTAATCGTTAATGGGTAAGGTGTGTATACCTTATTTATATATAAGGTATAACACAACTCAACACAGTGAAGAATTTTCATTAATAATTTATTTATTATACCGATTATGATTTATTCAAAAGAAGTAGACAACATGTGCGTTGTCGCA
>CAKQFF010000158.1 GCA_934230685.1 uncultured Prevotella sp.
GGTAAAAAGATTTATAGAAACTATCGCCCTGTAAGGGCAACTCTATTGAGCTACAGATAGTTGCCCTTACAGGGCGCATTGTCTTTTGAATGCTATATACCCGGCGTTGCCCTGGGCTATGTACTTTTGCCCTTTCAGGGCGCTATCGCTTATGACTTTTGACACACCCTCCACTAAGTCGGCAGTACTAGCATGTCAGAGTGGGTATGGCATCCCTGCCATACCCTCCTACTAAATGAATAGATAATTCTTAACTTTAACTTATAATATTTTTTTATTCAACAACCTTGATGGTAAGCTCGCGGAATACGCGTGTCTCCTTCTTGTAGTTGCTGTTTGTGCCGATGAAGGTAGCCTTATACTCACCCGGAGTCTTGTAGGTATAAGTGAACGAGTTGATGTTCTGGCTCATGTTCTTCACTGTCTGACCCTTGTCAGGCGAGCAAGCGTTCATGACCAATGCCTTTGATACAATCCATGAGTACTTCAACTCTTTCAGCGCTGGCGAGCTCTGGATGAAGAATGAGCCATTGCTGATGTTGACGAAGTTCCATATGCCGTTGGTGTTGTTTGTAACCGTGCCGTATTCGCGGTTTGTGGTCATACTTCTCTGGTCGTCGAGATCGTGGTGGCACATCATGTTGATAGGAGTGAAACCGAAGTCACCAGCATACAATATGGTCTTTGCACCGCTCTTCATAGTGTTCTCGATGTAGAACTCGCTGAAGTTCATCTTCGACTGGTTCACAGTGTTGTCGAGACCCTTGTAGCAGAATGCGAAGGTGATAGGGCTGCCGAAGTACTTCTTGATGTCAACCAAGTACTCGGTTGCCTTGTCGGCATTTGCCACGGGAGCCTGTGGCAATGTCACGGTATTGCCGTTGACGTCAGTAAGCTCAGGCTCGAAATTGGTCCAGTCGAAACTCTCTACAAGCACAGAGTCGGCCTTGAAGTTGTTGCCGGCAAGACCCTCGAAGTGGTCGGAGATGTACATGTGGAGAACATCCTTTGCCGAGGCAGGCTTGCCATACTGTGCCCAAAGCTTGAAGTGGAGCTTTGACGACACGATGTCGTCAGGATTCAGCACTACACGGTCCTTGTTGGCATAAGCGCTGCCGTCCTCGCCGCTCCAGAAGGAGATGTTGTCGGGGTCGCCAGTGAAGTTGAACACTACCGGAGTGCCAGCCTTCACAGTAACAACGTCGCCCTGAACAGTCACGCCATTCTCTGTCTGAACGCCAACATTCATCGACACGTTTTCTGTCAGCTCATCGCTGCAGCTTGCGAGCGACGCCAGGCCGAGCAGGAAGAATATATAATATTTAATTCTTTTCATTGTTTTAAATTTGAAATTGATTAGAGGTCGTTTTTTGAATTCTCAAATTCTTTACCAACCCGGGTTGTTCTTGGTGATAAGCTTGTTTACGGCAATCTCACTCGAAGGAATCGGGAAGTAGTTGTAGGCGTCAGACACCTTGAAATAGGTGTAGACGTTGCTCGGACCGAAGCTCCAGTTGATTCCAGCCTGGGCACGTGGCGCAAGGTCGTTCATGTTCTTGACGAACTCGCCCCAACGGATGAGGTCCCAGTGGCGTGTCATCTCGAAGCAAAGCTCCATGGCGCGCTCGTCCTTCACAGCCTGGCGGAACTGCTCTGTGGTCATGCTGTTCTCAGGAATGAGAGCGATGTTGGCACGGCGGCGCACATCGTTGATGCAGTCGTAAGCAAGCTTGGTAGGAGCAGCGTTGGTCTCGTTCTCACACTCGGCAACCATCAGCAGCACGTCAGAGTAGCGCAGGATAGGGAAGTTGATTGAAGTGAAGTTCTTTGCTCTCTTCAAGCCTTCCGACTCATACTCACGACGCCACTTGCCGCATGAGCGGTCGTAGTTCTCCGAAGCCTTTGTCTTCTCGCGGTCGCCAAGAGTGGCCTTCTCGTCAGGTGCGCCATACTGGTAAGATCTGTCCCAATACTGGTTCTTCACCTCTTCAAGCTTGCCCACCTCGAACATGCGTCCGTCTACACCCTTGCCGGCTTTCGACTGTGTGTAGGTGAACGGGGCGATGTTCCAGTTCATACGGTCGATGTCGCCGTTGGCCTCGTACAACTCATAGAGCTTAGGTGTGCTCCAGAAGAAAGCGTAGCCATAGCCAGGATCTTTCTTTCCGATGAGCTGATCGTTCTTCGAGAGGTCGGGAGCCTGAATGCCGATGATGTTGCCCACGCGACCCTCGCTGACGATGTCGGTAGTGTAGTTGCCGGCAAACTCTGCCTCCCAGATGCTCTCATTGGCAGTAGTGTTGTATTTGTCGGAGCACTGGTCGATGAAGTAGTCCCAATACTTTGTTGCCAATCCGTGGCCCTCGCCCATAACCTTCTTGGCATATTTGTCGGCCTCGGCAAAGTAGCCCTTGATTTCTGCCTCGTTGCCAGCTGTCTTGTCGCGGAAATGCTCGCCTGCACGGAACATGTAGACACGTGCAAGGATGCCCCATGCTGCCGACTTCGACACGCTGCCAGGCAAGTAGGAAAGCTCGGATGCTGAAGGAAGGTCGTTGGCTGCAGCGTCCATTTCGTCGCAGATGAACTTGTAGATTTCCGCCTTCGGTGTGCGTGCAATCTGGAGTCCCTCAACTGTCTGTGTGGATGTTGTTCTGAAAGGAACGTCGCCCCAGCACTGTACGAGGTTGAAGTAGTAGAAGGCACGGAGGAAGCGGGCCTGAGCTGTATACGACTTCAACGACTTCTCGCTGATGCCTGGCACGTTGGGCAAGTTCTCCAGCATCACGTTGGCACGATTGACACCTGAGTAGAGAGTGTACCACAGGCCTGCAACGTAAGGGTCGCTCGTTGTGGCGTTGTTGCAAATCAAGCCAGCGTTGGCAGGAGCGCGTCCAGAGCCACCGAAGTGCTCAAGGTCGTCGCCACCGACGAGGTAGAAGTACTGGTTGCCGTAGAAAGTCGGCTGAGTGAGGATGGCATAGACGCCGCGGAGGAACGACTCTGCCTCTGTCTCGTTGTTGAAATAGCTTCCCGACGTGGTGATAGTTGGCTCCTTGTCGAGGAAGTCGCAGCTGCCAAGCGAGAGCATTGCTGCGCATGCGATTATAGTTGTTTTAAATGCTTTCATATATAATAATGTGTATTGTTGAATTTAGAATCCGAGATGTACACCAAAGCTGAACTGACGGGCACGTGGGTAAGCCGAGAAGTCGAGACCCGGTGTAAGGGCGTTGTTACGGATAGAAACCTCAGGATCGTAGCCGCTGTAGCTGGTGATGGTGAAGAGGTTCTGTGCTGCAAAGTAAACGCGGAGGTTGTCGATGTGCAGATGTGTAACGATTGCCTTCGGAAGAGTGTAGCCCAATGTCACGGTCTTCAGACGCAGGAATGAGCCGTCCTCGATGATGCGTGATGAGAACACCTTGTTGGATGCAGAAGCTGTGGCACGTGGAATGTCGCTTGTCGGGTTCTCAGGAGTCCAACGGTCGGCGTAGCTTGCAAACTGGTTGAGGTCGCGCGACTTGTTCCATGAACTTTCAAACCACAGGCGGTTGGCGTTGAGGATGTCGTTGCCGTAAGACCATTGGAAGAATACGCTGAGGTCGAAACCTGCATAAGCAAAGTTGTTGGTGAAACCACCAGTGTGTACTGGCAGACCGTTGCCGATGATGGTGCAGTCATTGTCGTCGATAACGCCGTCGCCGTTGATGTCGCGATACTTAGGCATACCTGGCTGGGTGTTTGTCTCACCAGCGAAGTGGGGTACGTTGGCCTTGAGAGTGTAGTTGTCGCCCGACTTGTTGAAGTCGTCGTACTTATATGTGCCCTCGTAGATGTAGCCGTACATTGAGCCCATTGACTCACCCTTTCGTGCTATGTAGCTCGACTGCTGGTTGAAGTTCTGGTCGAACTGGGCAGGAGTAAGCAATGCGTTCTGTCCCTCTGCAAGCTCGGTTACGCGGTTCTGGTTGAATGCGATGTTGAAGTTGCTGGTCC
>CAKQFF010000159.1 GCA_934230685.1 uncultured Prevotella sp.
TTACCTATAAAGGTACAAAATATTTATGAGACTACCAACTTTTTATGAACAAAATCTTATCCCGAACTGGGGTATACATTAAGAGTACTTCATCAACAACATCATCTGTTGTCGGTTGCAAAGATATGGTAAAAAAGCATATCAGCAAAGCAGTTTTTAGACAATCATTAGTTATTTTTCCCTTTTTGTTGTTCACAAAACGAAATTTCATTACTTTAATACACCTTAATTGACGTTTTCACTTCGATATGACACTATCCACAACAACTATTTCCCGACCATAAAACACTCAACAAACAACAAAAATGCAGTGGCTTTTGGTCTTAATTCCATTCTATTTTTATAACTTTGTGGCATTGCCCCACCCCACACCCTTTTACACAACCAACCAAGTAATACAATCATCGTATATGATATACCGCATTCCCGACAACCGACTGGTATTTCCCGATCCACGCCTTGGCGACCCCGACGGACTCTTTGCCGTGGGTGGCGACCTCAGTGTCGACCGCCTATTGCTCGCCTATTCCAACGGAATATTTCCGTGGTACTCGTTTCGCGACCAAAAGGAGATACTATGGTATTGCCCTATGCAGCGATTCGTAATCTTCCCCGACGAGATACACGTGTCGCACTCCATGCGCACATTCTTCAACAAGAATGCCGACCGCTACGAATGTTCCATCGACGAAAACTTTGAAGGCGTGATACACAACTGTTCGCAGCTGCGCATCGACGAGCCTGGAGCATGGCTCGGCGAAGAGATGATAAACGCTTACACCGAACTCCACCGACAAGGACTTGCCCACAGTGTGGAGGTATGGGACAACGAGACCGACCAACTCGTGGGCGGACTCTACGGCATTGGCATAGGCACTGTGTTCATTGGCGAGAGCATGTTCTCGCTCATCCCCAACGGCAGCAAGATAGCACTCATCCACCTCGCACGATTCATGCAGCAGAACGGCGGACAGCTTATCGACTGCCAGCTTGAGACGCCTCACCTTAAATCGATGGGTGGACGCTTCATAAGCTATGATGAATACATGAAAATTATCAATCCCGACATCCAGATATAATATATATAATGTATGGCAAACGAACAAACATCCGTGCGCTCGCGCACTAACACCTCATTGCGTGAGCCACGCCGCTACAAGGTGATAATCTACAACGACGACTTCACCACCATGGAATTTGTGGTGCATGTGCTGCAGTCGGTATTCTTCAAGACAGCCGACGAGGCAGAAGCACTTATGCTCAATGTTCATCAAAAAGGCAGTGCCACAGTGGGAGTCTACAGCTACGACATTGCCACATCCAAGGTGCGCAAAGCCACAATGATGGCACGCGAGGAGAATTTTCCGCTGCGCCTTGAGTGCAAGCCTGAGTAACGGCTTGCGCCACACAATCACAGTCAACACATATCACAAAACTTTTCAACAAAAAGCAAGAATCTTGAAGAACAGTAAATATACCGCCGATGCCATAAAGCTCGCCATAGAGATATGCGACGCATGGCACAATGAATTTGTCACACCCGAGCACGTGCTCTTTGCCCTGTGTAGACAGACGGAGTTCGGACTCGCATTGTTCGACCTTAACATCGACCCCGAGGAAATGGAGACAGAAGTGAAGAACGCTCTCCATAAAATGGAATGTGTGCCCGAAGGAGTAAAGCACGTTATCGAAGGTTCCGAACAGTTCTCGCAGATGATGGCGCTCGCCATAAAGCAAGCGCAGTATGCCGAGGTGGACGTTCTCGACGTGCCTCACGTAGTGGCAGCCATGCTGATGCTGCCCGACTCGGATGCTGCATACATCCTGCACAAAGCCATTGGCGAACAGCAAGGCGAATTTATAAACGCTCTGCTATCCTATTATTTAGGAGATATCGACGACGGCACATTTGCCGACAATGAGGAAACTGCTGATACGGAAAGCCCCAATATGCCATGGCGACAACTCGTCACTTGCCTCAACGACACCTATCAGCAGCACAACCCATTGATAGGACGCGAGGCAGAACTGGAGCGCACCATACAGGTGTTGTGCCGCAAGGACAAGAACAACCCCCTGCATGTGGGTGAGCCGGGTGTGGGCAAGACAGCTCTCGTATATGGACTTACGGCAATGATTGAGCGCGGAGACGTGCCCGAGCGTCTGCGTGGAGCCCATGTCTACATGATGGACATGGGCACAATGATAGCCGGAACACAATTTCGCGGCGACTTTGAGAAACGCATGAAGCAGGTGATGGAGGGATTGTCCAAAGAGGGCAACACCATATTATATATAGACGAGATACACAACCTTGTGGGCGCAGGCCGCAACGGCGACGCATCGCTCGATGCCTCCAACATGCTCAAGCCCTATCTTGAGAGCGGCAGCATACGCTTCATAGGCTCCACCACCTACGAGGAGTACAACCGATATATAGCCAAGCAGAAGTCGCTCGTAAGACGATTCCAGCAGATAGACATCACAGAGCCTTCCATCAACGACGCTATAGACATCGTTGAAGGACTGCGACAGGGATATGAGAAATTTCACGGAGTGAAGTATGGCACGGGAGCAGTGGAGTTTGCCGTCAAGGCAACAGCACAACATATCAGCGACCGATTCCTGCCCGACAAGGCTATCGACCTCATCGACGAGGCTGGTGCCTACCGCGAGACCCACCCCTTGACCAATCAGAAACGGCAGACTGTAGACCGCCGACTGCTTGCCGACATTCTCGCAAAGATGTGCAAGATCGACGCCAAGGCCCTGAGCACACAGTCGAACGACGCATTGCTTACCCTTGCAGACAATATGCGCAGCCAAATCTACGGGCAGGACAAAGCCATCAACCAGGTGGTAGAGGCAGTGCAAATGGCAAAGGCAGGACTCGGCGAAGAGGACAAGCCACTGGCAAGCCTGCTGTTCGTGGGTCCCACTGGTGTGGGAAAGACCGAGGTTGCTCGACAGTTGGCACAGTCGTTAGGCGTGAAGCTCGTGCGTTTCGACATGAGCGAGTATGCCGAGAAACATGCCGTGTCGAAACTCATAGGCTCGCCTGCCGGATATGTGGGATACGACGACGGTGGACTCCTCACCGATGCCATACGCAAGACACCCAACTGCGTACTGCTGTTTGACGAGATAGAGAAGGCACATCCCGACATCTACAACACATTCCTGCAGATAATGGACTATGCCTCGCTTACCGACAACCGCGGACAGCGTGCCGACTTCCGCAACGTTGTAATCATCATGACCTCCAACGCAGGAGCGCAGTATGCCTCAAGAGCAAGCATTGGCTTTGCAGGAAACGTGTCGAGAGGCGAGGCTATGCTCGCCCAGGTGAAGAAGACATTCAAGCCTGAGTTCATCAACCGACTCACATCCACCGTTGTGTTCAATGATATGGACCGCCACATGGCATCGCTCATCCTCGACAAGTCGCTCCGACGACTCGCCGACAAGCTTAAGGCAAAGAATGTGGAACTTGAGGTGACACCCGAAGCCCACAGCCTTCTGCTCGACAAAGGCTACACCACAGAGTATGGAGCACGAGAAATCGACCGCACAGTAGGCTCATTGCTCAAACCATTGCTCATGCGCGAGATACTCTTCGGCAAGCTTCGCAAGGGCGGCAAGGCTAAGGCAGAGACAGCCGACGGCAAGATTGTGCTAAGCTGACATGACAATCTGACAAAGGCAAGGAAAATTTTAAGAATAAACAACACTTTAAAAACGGCATATAGTTTGTTGTAAATAAAAAAAAATGTATCTTTGCACTGTCAAGCAAATATAAGGCGAAGACAGAATATCATATTTACATAACATATATAATAAAACTCATTTATTATGGCATTTTTATCTAACGAGAAACTCTTGATCGTCGGTGCCGGCGGCATGATTGGTTCAAACATGGTACAGAGCGCTCTTATGCTCGGTCTTACTCCTAACATCTGTCTCTATGACATCTATGAGC
>CAKQFF010000160.1 GCA_934230685.1 uncultured Prevotella sp.
CTTCTTCTGTACCACAGGAGTATGTTGACATGATCAACGAGTACGGTGGCAAGTTGCCTGACGCTGTTGGTATTCCAGAGGAGCAGCTCCGCAAGGCTTCTAAGAGCGCTGTTTGCAAGATCAACATCGACTCTGACTCTCGTCTTGCCTTCACCGCTGCTGTGCGCAAGGTATTCCACGACAAACCAGGTGAGTTCGACCCACGTAAGTACTGTGGCCCAGCTCGCGACCTCATGGAGCAGATGTACAAGCACAAGATCACTGAGGTGCTCGGCTCTGACAACAAGCTCGCTCAGCTCGACTAATCAAGCAGCTTAGACAAGCATAAATAATAGCGCGCCTGGAATCGCAAGGTTCCGGGCGCGTTTTTTGTTTACATTAATGTACTGTAAAAAATAAGGTGTATCAAAACTCACACTTATGAGTTTCGATACACCTTATTTATAATATATACTTTATAAGTTAAAGGGTATACTTTACTTCAAGTTCATAATCTGCTTGCCAGTCTCATTCTCAGGGCTCAGCTCAAGAAGCTTCTCAGCATACTTCTTAGCCTCTGCCACCTTGTCATTCTGGATGTAGTGTACGGCAAGATAGTTGTAAGCTGTAATGAGCTTGTTGTTGTCAGAAGCAGTCTTCTCGTCCTTAGCAGTGATAAGCTCGATAAGCTTGGTGTAGTAAGGAAGTGAAGCACCAACCTTAAGGTCTGGATTGATCTGATAGTAAGCGGTAGCCTGCTTAGACACAGCATAGATAGCAGCATAGTCGAACTTCTCGGCAATCAAGCCATAGATGTCAGCAGCCTTCTTGAAAGCTTCCTTCTTCTCGGCATCTGAAGTAGCAGCATCAGCCTGCTCGATATAGATGTCGGCAAAGCTGTCATACTCCTTGTATGTCACAGCATCACCCTTATCCTTCAAATACTGCTCATAAGCGGTAACAGCATCACCAAATCTCTTTGCCTTGCTGTAAGCCTCTGCGATGTACTTGTTAACGTCCTTGTTCTCAGGATCAACCTCAGGGATGTGCTTGTAAGAAGCGATAGCCTCGTCGTACTTGCCTGTGTTGATAAGAGCGTCGGCATAGTAGATATAGTCGTTAGGAGTGTACTTGATGGTGTCGGTAGCTGAGAAGAGCTTTGCACCATAGTTCACTGCTGCATCGTACTGCTTAAGCTTGTCTGAACCATAAAGACCGATACGGTTGAATGAACCATACTCAGGATACTTCTGGATACCAGCCTCTGAGAGCTTAACAGCCTTGTCGTACTGCTCGAGAACGTATGCTGTAGAAGCATAGTCGAAGAGGATGTAGTCCTCAAGCGAAGAAACGTTCTGAACCTTGTCATAGTAGTTCATAGCCGACTTCAACTGGTTGTTAGAAGAATACATGTAGCCAGCAGCTGCGTCAACTGGATAGTCAGGCTTTACAGAGCGGAGCTTCTCAAGCATAGCAACGGCACCATTCGGGTCAACCTTCTGGTAAACACGTGCATACTTAACATAAGCAGAAGGTTCCTGCGGAGCCTGCTGAGTGGCCATCTCATAGTAAGAAGCAGCCATACCGCCATCGTCCTCAGCCGAAGCAATATCGCCACGGAGGATATAGCCAGCAGCATTGTTCTTGCCAACCTTCATTGCCATATCAGCATAAACCTTAGCCTGCTCGAAATTCTTAGCAGCAAGGAAAGCGCGTCCAAGACCAGCAAGAGCATCTGCATTCTTCTTGTTAGCTTTAATATAATCCTTTACCTGCGACTTCAGAGCGACAGCGTCACCCTTAGCGTCTACTACTACCTTTGTAATGGCATCAACCTGCGCCTTAACGTCCTGAGCCATTGTAGGTGCTGCGATGCTGAGCATCAGAGCACCTGCTACGAAATATTTATTAATTGCCTTCATAATTCAAATTTTAAAATTTTCAATATGGGTTATTGTTCACATTTACATCGCGTATAGTTATCTCGCCTCGTGTGGGCAACAATCCTGCCTTAAAGACAATAAGCTGTCCCTTTGGTTGCTCAATGAAATGGGCAAATCCCCATGGCAAACCACGATGTGGGTCGTTCAAAAGAGCATAAATAGTGCGCACAAATGGATAACGACCATTAAGGAGCCATGCTTGATACGGTTTCCATGAGTTCATTGGAGTAGCCTTGTCAAGCTTTGACACCGACATTACGGTGATAGCCTTGTTCCATGTAGTGTTAGTTGAGTCGCGCTTGTCGTTGAGCCAGTTGCTACCAATAACACCAATGGCATTTGGAGTCTTAGCCACATAGTCGATAACATCCTTGCTGTTCTGAGCTGCAAACACATTTGGACTATCAATAGGCTTACCACCAAGGATAGAATCGCAGCAATAGTTCACAGCACTCGACTTGCGATTGTCGAAACAAACCCATATTTCACCGAGTTTTGAACCTGGGTTCACCTCACTCCACTTTGTTTTCTTACCTAAGAGAATTTGCTTGATGTCATTCACTGTGATGCATGAATCAAGATTCTGGTTGTTGCAGATGAGAGCCATGCCATCATAAGCAAGACGAACAGCCTCAGGCAACATGTTCAAGCCATCCTTTATGTATGTATACTCCTTAGGAGTGAAGTTGCGGGCAGTGATAGTGAGCCATGTCTTCTGCTTAAGAAGCATATTAATACCGTCGATCTCATTGGTGTAAATAGGTTTGAGCTTTGTATTAGGACACTGCATCTGATACACCTGAATGAGTTCGTCGATTATCGGACTGAAACTCTCATCACAAGCAAAGCTAATCTCGCCTTTGGTCGTGGTGTCGGTTCTGCCGTCCTTAGGTTTCTTCTCTCCACCGCATGACATCATGACAAGAATAATTGCAAGCAGAGCAAGAATTGATATTTTTTTAGAATTTATCTTCATAGCTGCACCTAAATAATTAGACAATCTAAAATGTTAATATATATGTATAAAGTATTTTCAAAACAAGTAGACCAACTGATAGGTCATTGGGGGCGTATCCAGCGTTTTGCGCTGACGAAGGTGTTTGTATTTAAACTACAACCATCCATGAGCTCCAGCTTGAAAAAACCGGAGCCACGTGGATGGTTGTTATCGTAATCTTACATACTATTCATGTAAGATTCAATCATGCGTCAATATTACTGTAAGCGGAATGTTACAGGAACCTGATACTTCACACGTACAGCAGAGCCATTCTGCTTACCAGGAGTCCACTTAGGCATAGCCTTAACCACGCGCACAGCCTCACGGTCGAGTGATGGGTCAACCGAGCGAAGTACGTTCACATCGGTAATAGAACCATCACGCTCCACAACGAAGCCTACAACAACACGACCCTGCACGCCGTTCTCGGCAGCTACAGTAGGATAGTGCATATTGTCGCGGAGATAACCCATAAGAGCTGCATCGCCACCAGGGAACATAGGCATCTGCTCTACAACGGTGAAGATCTTAGTCTCCTCAACCACCTGCTTAGGAGGTTCTGGAGCAGCGATATCTTCCTTAGCCTTGAGCACAGCGCCACCTACCTCGTCGTTACCCTCAACAGTGAAGGCGCCGACAGCCTTGTCGCTCTTCTGTACTTCATCGAGCTTAATCTCGTCCTCTTCCTTCACCTCTTCGTCCTTCTTGATGACAGGAGCGGTGAACTTAACTGAAGACTTAACCTGCTCAACAACCTTTTCGGGCTCTTGTCTGATGACCTCCTTCTTCTCAACCTTAGCCTCTTTCTTCTCAGTATTGAGTTTAGCGAGCTCTACAGCTTGAGTGTTCTCAACCTTCTTGTTAGCCTCAGCCATACGCTGAAGTTGAAGTCCGAGATAAAGGAGTACTGCAGCAAGGCCTACGATTACGAGAGCCCAAACGTTACGCTTGCCGGTGCTTTTGCGCAACTGATAGGCTCCGTATGACTGGTTTCTGCCCTCGAATACAAGGTCAGTCCACTCATTGGATATCAAATCTATTTTTGACATTTC
>CAKQFF010000161.1 GCA_934230685.1 uncultured Prevotella sp.
CCCATAACGAGGAGAGAGGTGAGGAACAGCAGGATGTTTTTAGGGCGATACTTGTGCATGAATATGAGCGAGAACGCTCCTGCACACACGCCTAAAGCGTAGATGGAAATAAGATGACCGGCTTGCGGTATTGACACGCTTAGGTCGCGTGCCACGTCGGTCAAGATGCCTTCGATGATGAATTCAGCCATGCCAAGAGTGAAGGTGCCCAAGGCAAGAGCAAAAAGTCCTTTCTTCATAAAAATGTTATCCTAATAATTTGGGATGCAAAGTTAATGAAATAAATTCGCATAAGAATGGTCTTTAAGTGTTTATTTTACACAACATGAAAAGGTGTTTGATTCCACACGGATATTACACTATATATAATAAGGTGTTACTAATATTAAAATAAATAAAACTTTGTAAAAGTTACAATTTATCTTTGTCAGTTCAAAAATCTTTTGTATCTTTGCAATGTGAAAAAGAGAAACACACCGGACAGATGGCGAAACATCGACGGTGTGGAGTGCTTTAACAACAAGAAGTCAAGACATAACAGTATGAACCAGAAAGAAGCAATTACACGACTGACTGAGCACGGCATAAAGCCGTCGGTACAGCGTATAGCAATTATGCAGTATCTGCTCACTCACTTCACCCATCCCACGGTGGATGACGTTTATCGCGGACTTTGCTCCAAGATACCCACACTTAGCCGCACGACGGTATACAACACGCTGCGCGTGTTCTCAGAGCATGATGCCGCGCAGATGATAACAATCGACGACCACAGAGTGTGCTACGATGGCAACATCAATGCCCATGCCCACTTCTACTGCAACCGTTGCCGCAAGGTCTACGACATATTTGACGAGGTGTCACCTCTGCTTTCATGCAAGGAGATAGCAGGTCATCAGGTGAGCGACGTGCAGCTGTATTATAAAGGTGTATGCAATGAATGTCTTGAAAAGGAAAGTCAAGTGACTGAAAATTAGAACATTATACAAACCATTAAAACAATAACATTATGAAGAAGAAATTTATTTGCACAGTATGCGGTTATATTTATGAAGGTACAGAGGCTCCTGAGGTATGTCCAGTTTGCAAGGCTCCAAAGAGCAAGTTTAAGGAGTTGGACGATCCTGCAGAGGGTCCAGCATTCGCTACCGTTCACACTCTTGGTGCTGCCCGCAAGGAGGATGCCAACGAGGAGATGATTAAGGATCTTGAGGCTCACTTCAATGGTGAGTGCGGTGAGGTAGGTATGTATCTTGCTATGAGCCGTCAGGCCGACCGCGAGGGCTATCCTGAAATCGCTGAGGCTTTCAAGCGTTACGCATTCGAGGAGGCAGAGCACGCAAGCAAGTTTGCTGAGCTTCTCGGCGACGTATTGAAGGATACCAAGAGCAATCTTGAGGCTCGTATCGCTGCTGAGCGTGGCGCTTGCGAGGATAAGTTCCGCATTGCAAAGAACGCCAAGGCTGCTGGTATGGACGCTACTCACGACACCGTACACGAAATGGCTAAGGACGAGGCTCGCCACTGCGCAGGCTTCATGGGCTTGTACAAGCGTTACTTCGGCAAGTAATCCACTTGTGGATTAAGACTCAATAAATAAATGAGGGGTAGGCAGACTTCCAACAAGGTCTGTCTACCCCTCATTTGGTTTCTTAACTTGCTTAATTTTTATTAACTCCTTACATAATTCGCTCATACTAACAAAAAATTTGTAACTTTGCAACCTATATGTATCTTGTAGTGAATTAAAAACAAGTTTATATAATTATATTAAATGAAACAGTACAATTTAGTGAACAATGTGCTGGGTTGGCTCACATTCTTTGTAGCCGCTTTTGTGTATTGTTCGACAATTGAACCGACAGCCAGTTTCTGGGACTGTCCTGAGTTCATTACAACCGGCTATAAGCTGGAAGTGGGTCACCCGCCTGGAGCACCATTCTTTATGCTCACGGCCAATCTATTCTCGCAGTTTGCAAGCGACCCTACACAAGTGGCTCGCATGGTAAACATGATGAGTGCGCTGCTAAGTGCCACTACCATTCTGTTCCTATTCTGGAGCATAACGCATCTTGCACGCAAACTCATTCTGAAGGATTGGAGCGAGATGACAATGGGCAAGATGATAGCTATCCAAGCCTCTGGTTTGGTGGGAGCACTCATCTACACCTTCTCCGACACATTCTGGTTCTCGGCAGTAGAGGGCGAGGTTTATGCCTATTCATCAGCATTCACAGCCATCGTGTTCTGGCTTATCCTGAAGTGGGAAGACCACGCCGACGAGCCTCACAGCGACCGTTGGCTTGTGCTCATAGCCTATATGACAGGCTTGTCAATTGGCGTTCACCTCTTGAACTTGCTCTGCATTCCAGCCATCGTGCTCGTGTATTGCTACCGCCGCTGTCCCAACATCGAGCTTAAAGGCTCGCTCTTGGCTTTGGTAGGCTCATTCGTAATCGTGGCAGGTGTGCTCTATGGTGTAGTGCCTGGTATCATCACTGTGGCAGGATGGTTTGAACTTCTGTTTGTCAATCAGTTTGGCTGTCCGTTCAATACGGGCGAGATAATCTATATCATCCTGCTTGTAGCCATCGTGATATGGGCTATCTACGAGTCGTATGTCGACCGCAACTTCAAGCGCCAGAACATATCGTTCACACTCGCTGTAGGTATGCTCGGCATTCCGTTCCGCGGCACAGAGTGGGGAGCTGCCATCATTGGCATCATCATTCTTGTTGCCATATACTTCGGACTCAACTACCGCAAGAAGGTGGAGAAGGAGCTTGTACCTGTAATCTCGGCACGCTTCAAGAACACAGCATTGCTATGCATGCTTATGCTTATGATTGGCTATTCAAGCTATGCAGTGATAGTAATCCGCTCTTCTGCCAACCCCCCTATGGACCAGAACTCGCCTGAGGACGTGTTCACACTCGGTTCTTATCTCAGCCGCGACCAGTATGGCGATTCACCGCTGCTCTATGGTCAGGCTTATACATCGCAGGTGGCATTCGACATCGACGGCAATATGTGCATCCCCAAGCGCAAGGAAGGCGCACCTATTTGGCAGCGCAAGGAGAAAGCCTCTGATACAGAGAAGGACTCTTACTTCGTTGTTTCGCACAAGGATAAGCTCATATATGCGCAGAACATGGTGTTCCCGCGTATGCACTCTTCTGCCCATGCCAAGGCATATGAGAGTTGGCTTGGTGGAGTAGAAGGATATGAAGTGCCTTACGACCGTTGCGGAGAGGCCGTGACAGTGAAGATGCCTACACAGTGGGACAACATAAAGTTCTTCCTCTCTTACCAATGCAACTTCATGTATTGGCGCTACTTCATGTGGAACTTCGCCGGACGACAGAACGATCTGCAAGGCAGTGGAGAGCCTGAGAAAGGCAACTGGATTACAGGTATATCGTTCATCGACAACTGGATGCTTGGCGACCAGAGCAACTTGCCTAAGGAACTCAAGGAGAACAAGGGACATAACGTGTTCTATTGTCTGCCTCTGTTGCTCGGACTTATAGGCCTCTTCTGGCAGGCATGGCGCGGACAGCGTGGCATCCGCCAGTTCTGGGTAGTGTTCTTCCTCTTCTTCATGACTGGTCTTGCCATTGTGCTGTATCTTAACCAGACACCTCAGCAGCCGCGTGAGCGCGACTATGCTTATGCTGGCTCATTCTATGCTTATGCCATTTGGTGTGGTCTCGGTGTGTTGGCTATCTATGATATGCTCAAGAAGAAGATCAAAGGCAATGATGTGGCTCTTGCTAGCGTGCTCGGTGTAGTATGTCTGCTTGTGCCTATTCAGATGGCGTCGCAGACTTGGGACGACCACGACCGCAGCGGACGTTATACTTGCCGCGACTTCGGACAGAACCATCTGATGACACTTCCGGACAAGAGTAATC
>CAKQFF010000162.1 GCA_934230685.1 uncultured Prevotella sp.
GGCTTTCGTGTCGGCTGATGTCAACAAGTGGTTCACACAGGAGGTAAGTCTTCTATATACAGATGCCGACAAGCGGGCCCCACAGAATGTGGGCAATATGTCGGGATTCTACACTACACGTCTTGTGAGCTATTATCCCGAGGGCAATATTCCTGGCTCAATACTTGGCATTGACGAGGATCTTCCGTCGCAGACTCCGAGCAACATGCTCAACCTTGCGCCTATACAGTATACAAATACTGCTGTGACTCGTGTCTCCACACGCTCTATACTCAAGCCCCTTAAGGACTGGACCATCACTGCAGAATATACCTTCGACAAGAAGGATGCCGATCAGAACTTCTATTCAGGTCGTTTCCGCTTTGCCGATACCCAGCTTGCTGCCAAATGGTCGGTGGAGTCGGGACAGGACTACTACCGCATGCAGGACACTCAGAAACGATATAACGCACTAAATATATTCTCTAATTATGAACATCGTTGGGGTGAGCACTCGTTCAAGGCCATGGCTGGTTTCAACCAGGAGAGCTATTCCTACAAGTCTTTCTACGGACAGGTGAAGGGACAGACCACACCTTCGGTTCCGTCGTTTGCCGGTGGAACTGGCGACAAGACTATCACCGACAGCTACTCGGAATACTCTATACGCAGCGGTTTTGCCCGCTTGAACTATACCTTCATGGACCGCTACTTGCTCGAGGTGAACGGCCGCTATGATGGTTCATCTAAATTCCCGAAGAACGACCGCTTTGGTTTCTTCCCATCGGTATCTGTAGGTTGGCGTCTCGGACAGGAGAAATTCATGGAATGGTCGCGCACATGGCTCGACGATATCAAGTTCCGTGCAAGCTATGGTTCTATCGGCAACCAGAACATCAATCCTTACCAGTTCCTGCCGACAATGACGGTAGGTCCGAGCACTGTATGGCTTGACAAGAACGACAAGGTGAACATTATCTCTTCGCCAGGACTTATCAGTAGCAGTTTCACATGGGAGACTGTGAAGACAGTGAACTTCGGTGTCGACGTGACAGCTCTCAGAAGCCGCTTGCAGCTTACATTCGATATGTATCGTCGCCGCACTAACGGCATGCTCGCAGCTGGCATAGAGATTCCTAATGTGGTGGGTGCCTCGGCTCCGTTGCAGAATGTTGCCGACCTTGCTTCCAACGGATGGGAGCTTAACCTCACTTGGCGCGACCGCATAGGCGATTTTGCCTATAATGTGGGCTTCAATATCTACGACAATACAGCCAAGATAAAGAAGTACAACAATGAGTCGGGACTCTTGAGCGACTATTATGTTGGTCAGAAGCTTGGCGAAATATGGGGCTACGTGTCTGATGGCTACTACACAATCAATGATTTTGTGGCTGACGACGCAAAGCGTGGTGTATGGACTCTCAAGGAAGGTGTTACCTCAATACAGGGTTACAAGGTGCAGCCGGGTGATGAGAAATTCAAGGATCTTGACGGCAATGGTGTTATCAACAGCGGTGCCGGCACACTTGAAGATCCAGGCGACCGCAAGATTATTGGCAATAACCGCGCACGCTATCAGTTTGGTGCCAACTTCGGTGCAAGCTACAAGGGCTTCAGCATCGACGTTCGTCTGCAGGGTGTAGGCAAGCGTGACTATTGGCTTTCAGGCTCTTCTATCTTCCCGTTTGCGGGTGTAGGTTCGTCGGATGCCGTGTTCCAGCCACTGTTCTATAATCAGACCGACTACTGGCAGGCTAAGAGCTACGACCCAGAGAGTGCCGACTACATGGTGCCGAAGAATCCTAATGCCAAGCTGTTCCGCATATATGGACAGGGCAACAATGTGGGTTCGAACACACGTGTCAGCGACAAGTATCTGCAGAATGCAGCCTATCTGCGTGTGAAGAACATCACGCTCGGCTATACTCTGCCCCGCACTTGGGTGAAGAGAGTACTAATGGAGCAGGCCCGCATTTATGTGAGTGTGGAGAACCTTGCAACATTGTCCGACCTTCCTAAGGGCTACGACCCAGAGGGTAACACCAGCAACTCTATCGTGTGGGATTATCCCTACTACCGCACAATATCAGTGGGTGCCAATATCACATTCTAATAACCTATAAAAAAGCGAACACAATGAAAATTAAGATATTCGCTGCGGCTGCACTTGCCGCATCACTCTCTATGACGAGCTGTAATGACGATTTTCTTGAGAAAGTTCCGAAGACAGACCTTACAGAGGCTACCGCCTTTCTGGAGTATGACAACTTCAAGGCGTTTATGTATCCGTGCTATGCTTTGTTTACCAATACAGACATACGCACCAATTTCAACAACTGCGTTGTACAGTCGCAGTATTATGGCGACTTCTATGGAGGTCTTGTCACAAACCGCGACAACTCCATGAACCCGTATGCCTATCAGAACATCACTCAGACAACATCGGGTGGTGGATGGGACTTCTCCTACATACGCCGTATCAACATTATGCTGAGCCATCTCGACGATGGTGTGCTCAATGAGGCTGAGGCTAAACACTGGCGTTCGGTGGGCTATTTCTTCAAGGCATGGTGGTATATGGAGCTTATCGACCGTTTTGGCGATGTGCCTTGGATTGATAATGTTATCAATGAGGGCAGTGAGGAGACTTACGGTCCGCGCACTCCGCGTGCAAAGGTGGCCGAGAATATCATCAGTTGCTTGGAATATGCTGCCGAAAACATTGGCAACTACGACGATGGCGACAACACTATCACGGCAAATGCTGCCAAGGCTGCACTTTCGCGATTCTTGCTGCGCGAGGGAACATGGGCTAAGTATCATGGTCTTGACGAGCCTTACGAGCAGTATCTTACAAAGTGTGTTGAGGTGTCGCAGGACTTGATGAACCAGTATCCTAATCTGTATATGGGTACAGAGGCTTATCCTGCCGCAGGCTATGGCGAGATGTGGACCACTGAGGATTTGCACAATGTGCCTGGTGTGATATTCTACAAGCAGTATGTTGATGGTATATTGATGAACCGTGGCAACGACTTTGAGCATATTGCTGCACATAATGAGGATGTGCCGCAGTATACTGTCGACATGTTCCTTATGAAGAACGGTCTGCCTATTGCCAATCCCAACTCTGGCTACAAGGGTGGTAAGGGCAAGGATATGTGGGACACATTCGACAACCGTGACCCTCGTCTCTATCAGAACATACAGCCTCCATACGTAGTGGCTCCAAACGGTGGCTCGGTTGACGGCGTGAGCATGTTCAAGACATGGAAATATCTGAACGCCGGTGATGTGGTTGAAGGACATACTGTCACTGCTGAGGAAGCAGCCAAGTATCGCACATATATGGACTATCTTGGGGCTAACACACAATGTTTGCGTGGTGGCACGTTCGGTGGTACTGGTATGAAGCGTGTGCCTGGACAGAATTGGGGAGCGTCGCTCACCAAGAACAGTCCTAACCTTACGGATAATTCAACTACTGCTTACATGCGTTGCCGCACTGGCTATTACACATGGAAGCACTACGACATGTGGGAATTCTCTACTGGTTCAAGCTCATACTGCACAGCCGACAAACCTATCTTCAAGATCGAGGAAGTGATGTTGAATTATGCAGAGGCTGCTTGGGAACTCGGTCGCTTCGACCAGAGTGTAGCCGACAAGACAATCAACAAGCTGCGCGGCCGTTCGGGTGTGGCCCACATGACAGTGGCTGACATCGATGCTAATTTCGATCCTAACCGCGACAAGGGCAATGCTCCTTGGTGGACAGGCAAGGGTGGCAAGTTTGGCAATTATGATGTTAATCCTGTGCTTTGGGAGATTCGCCGTGAGCGTCAGATAGAGTTGTTTGGCGAAGGATTTGCATTCTACGACATTCGTCGTTGGGCTAAGGC
>CAKQFF010000163.1 GCA_934230685.1 uncultured Prevotella sp.
GCTTAAGGGCAGGATTGCCAGTATAGCTCATTAACGGGTTTGACTGTACGACAGCCTCGCTGCGGTAAGACGAGAGTGGCACAGAGGTCATGTAATGAAATTCGGCTGAGATATGATTCTTGCTGTTGAATGAATACTGAACCGATGCGTCCGCCCAAGGTTGGGTGGAATGTTCGACGGTTTGTTCATACTTCGAATGGTCGTAATTGTATCCCACACCTAAATATATATAGTATTTATTCTTTGAAAAAGAATATCCCAATCCCGGACCTATACGGTATGTAGTGAGTTGGTCGTGCATGTCTGTAGTTCCTGAATATCTTGTCGAGGCTCTGTACAACAGCCCTTGACAGAAGATCTTCAGGTTTCCATAGTTGCCGAACGAGTGATTGAACTGCAGTCTGGCGCGGACGGAATGAAAATCGTCCTCGGCATAATTTGGAAATTCAGCGGCACCTTCCCTATAAAGGCTTGATTGCCGAGAATGGGTATAGGAGTAAATAGGGTTGAAGTTGATTGTATTTCTCTTTCCTAAGATGAAATTCCAGTTGCCCGAGTATGACAGCGAATTCTGACGCATGGCTTCGGTCTTGTCGAAGTCTGTCAAGTTCATATTGTCGGGATTAATGCTAACGGTTCCCATCATATTATTGATAGGTGTATGATTGAAAGTAGCTCCGATAATGTTGCTGATGGTGATTTTGTCAGTATTGTAGACAACTTTCAGGGTAGGCCACAATAATCTGTTGTGTCTATCGGCAGCTATGATCGATTCTGTCCGTATGAAAGTTTTTTCCAATCCGTCATTCTGAGGAAGTCGGTAGGTCTCAAGGCTTTCTGTGAAATCGTGTGTTGATTTACTATACGAAGCTCCCAATCCCAAATCAAAGGTGAATCTCTTTGACTGGAATCTACCAAAAAGGTTAAGTTGACCGTCATTGGCTATAAAGCGTTCTGAGCCCAAAGCCTTTAAATATCCTCCATATTCATACCGTTTCATGACAAAGTTCACGACATGTGCATTGCCAAGAAATCTTGGGTCGGATGGATAGTCATAGTATTCAACCTTTTTGACATCAGTAGTCCTCATATTCTTTAAATCATCGGCAGTAGCAGGAAGCCAGTCAATGAACACTCCCACAGGCTTGCTGCTTACGATGTTTATCTTTGTGCCTGCTCCAAGTGCCAATTGAGGAATCGCCATGCGGTTTAGCAAATCTATTCCGCTTTGTGAGGCATTTTTCTGTTTTGAGGTAGGAAAATATGTTGAGACAGAGGCTGATATGTTTTGTTGATCTGCCTCAACCACTACCTCTTTTAATTGTATTGATAAAGTGTCTTTTGTTTTTACTTGTGCATCAAGAGGTAAGCAAACGAATAGCAATGGCGCAATTTGGTTTAAGAGATATTTCATAAGCATTCTAAATTTTGGTTCAACCTAATGTTTTCCTTGGAGTTTATTAGACTAACGTATAAGATATAGGATGTTCAACGCTTATTAACTATTCTTAACCATAATATAGAGTGTTTACATAGTGATAAATTATCAAAAAAAGAAGAGTTTCATTAGAAAGTGATGATTACGGGTATGATATATTATCATTCGATAAAACAGGAAATAAATGACAATTAAAAGAAGCCATTGGGGGTATAAATATCCCTAATGGCTTCTGATGGTATGCCCGGCAGGAGCATTCAACTTATACTAAATTTCTATTTGTCTTTCATCTGTTGACGGAATCTCCACCACATCATTATACCTGCTGTGGTGAGTCCGAAGGGGAATGCCATCCACACGCCTACAAGTCCGTAGCCTAGCACGAAGCCGCACAGATAGCCTACGGGCAGCGATATAACGAAGAAGGCTATAAAGGCGATGACCATAAGAGGCTTAACATCGGCAATGCCGCGCAGGGCGTTGGCGTAGTTTATCTGCAAGCCGTCGCCAAACTGATAGATGAAGAAAGGCAGCATGAGTGTGAGCACTGTGGACGATACCTCTGTGGAATCGGTAAACCATCCGCCCACATGATTGCGCAACAAGAATATTATTCCGGCAAGGAGCAACTCCAGTGCCACCATTACATGCAGTCCTGCCAAAACAGTGTGGCGCGTGTTGACGTGGTCGTGTTGTCCGTTGAAATAGCTTGTACGCACGGCAACGGCAGCTCCAAGACCGTAGTACACCATAAAGGTAAACTGGGAGATTGTGATCATTACTTGATGCGAAGCCAAGGCAATGGTGCCGAGCCATCCCACCATAATAATAGAGAGCGAGAACGAGGCTGTCTCCATGCCCATCTCCAGGGCTATAGGTGTGCCAAGCGATGAGAGTCGCTTAACCAATGGGCGCGACCATCCTAAGCTGAAGAATCCCTCGCGGTAGGGGCGCATCTTCTTCAGGGAAAGGAATACGGCGAGGAATATGCCCACCATTATTATGCGCGACAAGAGTGTAGACACACCAGCACCAACCACGCCCATTTCTGGCAATCCCATCTTGCCGTAGATGAACAGATAGTTGCCGAGGATGTTGAGCATGTTGCCTGAGAGGAGTATCCACATAGAGGTGCGCGTCTCGGTTATGCCGTCGGTGAACTGCTTGAAGGCATTGAACAGCATCACGAAGGGCAACGATGCAAGCAGCACGAGATAGTAGGGACGCATGTAGGGCAGCAATTCTTCCGGTTGTCCTATATTGCCTAAGTTGAAATAAAGCACCACAAGGGCCGCCATCATGAGTGCGGTAGCTAAGGTGTTGGCAAGCAGTGAGCAGCGCAGGGCTTGTCCTGCTTCTGGCAGTTCTTTGCGTCCGAAAAGTCCGCCTACGACAGGTGTCAGTCCGTAGGAGAATCCCGTGCCGGTGATGATGACGAGATTGATAATGTTGTTGACGAATGATGCAGCTCCAAGTTCGGTGGTGCTGTGGTGACCCACCATCATAGTGTCGGCGAAGCCGAGCACAATCATTCCCATCTGTCCTATCATGATTGGCAGACCGAGAGAGAGGAGCGAACGGTAGTGTTCAGGATAAAATTTCATAACAGGGTGCAAAATTAGCAATTAAAATCCATATTATGAACCCATTAGGCTGAAAAAGCTGTAGGTTTTATGTTTGTGAGTCGCCATATATTATTAACTTTGCACTCGATATTTTAAATTTATACAAGTATGCTCGAATTACCCAAAGACCCGATGATGCTCTTCAGCGTCATCAACATGCGCTTGCGCGACATCTATCCATCGCTCGACGCCTTGTGCGACGACCTCCATGTAGACAAACAAGAAATCATAGACCGACTTAAGGCTGTTGGATTCGAATATAATGCCGAACAGAACAAGTTCTGGTGATATTTGATTGCTAAAAATGCTGTCGGAGAAGGTGAAAGATAGGGTAGAAACATGTGAATTGCTGTAAAAATTGAGGAAAAGTGAGGAAATTTGCCATGATGATGAAAAAAATGACGAAAAAGTTTTGCAGTTTCCAAAATAATAGCTACCTTTGCACCCGCAATCGAGAAATAACGATAGCAAAAGCAATGCTTCAATAGCTCAGTTGGTTAGAGCACCTGACTGTTAATCAGGGGGTCGTTGGTTCAAGTCCATCTTGAAGCGCAGAATTTAAGCCTCGTAGGTCACACGACTTACGAGGCTTTTTCTATGTATGCTCGGCACGAGCATTGTGTTTTTATTGTTTGTTAAAGCACCCTTCAGATATATTATCACTCCATATTCCGTATGAACTAAAAAACTCTTTCGGCAGGAAAATTTTTTTCTCTCGGCAGGGAATACCTTAAATTAGCAGACTTGTAATTTTACAAGAAAGCAAGTCATTGGATAACAATAAATTACCCAATGCTTGCA
>CAKQFF010000164.1 GCA_934230685.1 uncultured Prevotella sp.
TAAGCCTTCATGCGCTTGGCGTCCTTGTTGTCGATGATGTCGATAAGCTCGCCAAGCTCATCGCGTATCTGTGCCACTTGCGGTGAGGTGTAGGGATTGAAGAGGATTTCCTGAAGCAGGTAGTCGTCCTCGTTGAGCACTCCCTTGGCTATGCGCAGATGTCGCTTGAAGGTTGTGCCTGGCGCATCCTGATGCTTCATCACGGCAGAGAAGACGAAGGTGCTGACGAATGGCGTGCTGAGAGAGTAGGCCACGGTCTTGTCGTGCTCCTCGAAGGAATACTCGTAGATGTTGAGTCCAAGGCGCGAGTAGAGATCCTTGAAGAAGATGCGACCCATATAGTCGCCCTCGGTGATGATGATGGCGTTCTCCTCGGAGAGCTGTCCGAGATTGGCAAATGTAGGTCCGAACATTGGGTGGGTGGAAACGTAGGGATGGCCCGACTGCTCGTAGAAGGCCTTCAGATTTGTCTTCACCGATGATATGTCGCTGATGATGCAGTCGTCGGGAAGCAAAGGTAAGACCTCCTTGAAGGCGGATATTGTATATTTAAGTGTCACGGCATTGATGACAAGCTGCGGCTGAAACTCGCGTATCTCGTCGAGCGTGGTGAAACGCTGACAGTTGTAAGTAAAGCGCATTCGCTTGGGGTCTTTCTCGTATACAGCTGTCTCGTGGTCAAAACTGAGCACATCGAGAAAGAAACTGCCCATCTTGCCGGCACCAAGGATTAGGATTTTCATTTTTGAGTTTTGAGTTTTGAATTGTCGCCGTTGGCGATTTTGAATTATTGAGTTTTGAGTCTTGAATTGTCACCGTTGGCGATTATGAGTTTTGAGTTTTGAGTTTTTGAATTAGAAATTTTCAATTCAAAATTGAACAATTCAACATCGGCTTTGCCGACAATTCAAAACTCAAAATTCAAAACTCAAAACTCAACATTACTTCCTGTTTATTATTTCCATCTGCTGTCTTACCGACTCCTCATGAATATGCTCGAAGATTTCCTTCACGAAGTCAGAGTCCATGCCACAGAGCGAACCTTGAGCGCCACGCTTGTCGAGAATCTCGTTGTAGCGGACAGTCTGAAGGATGGTCATGTTGTGCTCCTTCTTGTACTGTCCTATCTCACGGCACACACGCATACGCTTGGCAAGCAAATCCATGAGATTGTTGTCGAGTTCGTCAATCTGCTTGCGCAACTCGTGGATACCTTCTGTGGTAACAGTCTCAGAGCGCACGACGAGCAGTCCGAGGATATAGTCGAGCACGTCAGGAGTGACCTGCTGCTTGGCGTCGCTCCATGCATTGTCGGGCGAGCAATGGCTCTCGACCATAAGTCCGTCGAAACCAAGGTCCATAGCCTGCTGGCAAAGAGGAGCCACAAGCTCGCGACGTCCGCCAATATGACTTGGGTCGCAGATGATAGGCAACTCAGGAATGCGGCGGCGAAGCTCGATAGGAATCTGCCACATAGGGAGGTTGCGGTAGATCTTCTTGTCGAAACTTGAGAAACCGCGATGAATGGCTGCCATACGCTTAATGCCTGCCTGGTTGATGCGCTCCATTGCGCCAATCCACAATTCAAGGTCGGGATTCACTGGATTCTTCACAAACACAGGCACGTCGACACCTTTCAGACTGTCGGCAAGAGCCTGCATGGCAAACGGATTGGCTGATGTGCGCGCTCCTACCCAAAGAATGTCGATGCCATACTTCAAGGCGAGCTCCACATGCTCAGGTGTGGCAACCTCGGTGGCTGTGAGCATGCCTGTCTCCTCCTTCACCTGCTTCATCCAAGGCAGAGCTGTCTCGCCATTACCCTCGAAGCCTCCTGGCTTGGTGCGTGGTTTCCATATACCGGCACGGAACATACGGCAACCAAGTTTCTTGAGCTGCTGTGCCGTTGTCATAACTTGCTCCTCGGTCTCAGCCGAACACGGTCCGGCAATGACGAATGGGCGTGGGTTGTCACTCGGTAAGTTTAATGGCTGTAATTCTAAATCCATAGTCGTAATCGTTTAGAAGCCCCACCCCCTTGCCCCTCCCCCGCAGGGAGGGGAGTAGTATGTAAGGCTTATTTGTTATTTTGTTATTTCTTTATTTCATTTACACTTATTGGCTGCCCAGAGTTTACACTTTTTATTCCCCCATTATTTGCTGTGCATTTCACTCCCCTCCCTACGGGGGAGGGGTTGGGGGTAGGGCTTCCTATTTCATCCCCTTCACTCTCTCCAACGCCTCCTTGATTTTCTCGTCCTTGGCACAAAGACTGATGCGGATATAGCGCTGGCCGTTGCTTCCGAAGATGAAGCCTGGAGTGATGAACACTCTTGCCTCGTGGAGGACACGCTCTGTAAGTTCCTCGCAGTCCTTGTACTTGCCGGGGATCTTGCCCCAAAGGAACATGCCCACCTGACTGTGGTCGAATGTACAACCGAGCGTTGTCATTATCTGCTCGGCAATATCGCGGCGACGGCGATAGGTGGCAATGTTTGCCTCATGATGCCATTCGGGAGTGTTTGTGTTGTAGGCCTCAGCAGCTGCGAGCTGTATGCCACGGAACGTGCCGGAGTCGATATTGCTCTTCACCTTCAATATCCATGAGATGAATGTAGGATTGGAAACGCACATTCCTACACGCCAACCAGGCATGTTGTGGCTCTTCGACATCGAGTTGAACTCTATGCAACAGTCCTTTGCGCCTGGCACCTGAAGGAGCGACATCGGCTTGTCGTTGAGGATGAAGGAGTAAGGATTGTCGTTCACCACCACGATATTGTGCTTTCGGGCGAAAGCCACAAGCCGCTCATAAGTCTCACGACGGGCATTGCCGCCTGTGGGCATATTGGGATAGTTGGTCCACATAAGCTTTACACGCGAGAGGTCCATATTCTCAAGCTCGTCGAAGTCGGGCTGCCATCCGTTATCCTCACGGAGGTTGTAGTTTACTATCTCTGCTCCAAGGATCTTGCTCAGCGAGGTGTAGGTGGGATAACCAGGATTGGGCACAAGCACCTGGTCGCCAGGATTCACAAAAGCAAGGGTGACATGCAGTATGCCTTCCTTTGAACCTATGAGTGGCAGCACCTCTGTCTTGGCATCCACATCCACTCCATACCATCGATTGTAGAAGCCAGCCATCGCCTCGCGCAATTCTGGTGTGCCCATTGTGGGCTGATAGCCATGCGAGTCGGGCTTGGAGGCAACCTCACAGAGTTTGTCTATTGTCTGCTGCGAAGGCGGCATGTCTGGCGAACCTATTGCAAGGGATATTATGTCCTGTCCCTCTGCGTTTAACTTGGCAACCTCTTTGAGCTTGCGCGAGAAGTAGTATTCTTGAACCAACGAGAGTCGGTCGGCGGGAAGTATTTTCATAGTTTTGAGTTTTGAATTGTGAGTTTTGAATTGTGCGCTGCGCGCATTTTGAATTGTGAATTTTGAATTTTGAATTATTGCGTCACATCTGAAATCTCAATTCATCAATTCACAATCGCCAACGGCGATAATTCAAAATTCAAAACTCAAAATTCAACATTCCTCATATTCTCCGAGTATTTTCAGCGAGCGTGTCAGCGGTATTATTGCGTCGATACTCTGTCGGTAGCGTGTGAGGTTGTCGAATGTAAGGTCGACGTAGAAGAGATATTCCCACTCACATCCTATCACTGGCAACGATTGTATCTTTGTGAGATTGATGCCATAGAACGAGAGTATTGTGAGCACCTTCGACAGCGAGCCCTCCTCATGGGCAACATGAAACACGACGCTCGCCTTGTTGACCTTCTCCAACGGACGGAGGAAATCAGCCTTGTTGGGATTCGACACAACGAGAAAACGTGTGAAGTTATGC
>CAKQFF010000165.1 GCA_934230685.1 uncultured Prevotella sp.
CCTCTCGTTCATCTCCGACACCACCATCGCCGCCACAAGCACCCAGGGATGCAGCATGAAAGACAAGTTCAAGGTTAACTTCTTCATCACCCTGCCTGCCGCCGTTATTGTGCTCACGGTCTACACCCTGCTGGGTGCCGACCTCCATCCCGCCACGAGCCCCCACGGCACAAACGTGCTCAAGGTCCTCCCCTATCTTGCCGTGCTCGCCACGGCAATAGCCGGACTCAACGTTCTGCCTGTGCTCGTGATAGGCATTGCACTCACGGGCGTGATAGGTATGCTCTGTGGCGACTTCGACATCTTCGGATGGTTCCACGCCATGGGCGACGGCATCATGTCGATGGGCGAGCTCATCATCGTCACCATGCTTGCCGGGGGAATGTTTGAGATAGTAAGGGCAAAGGGCGGCATCGAGTTCATCATCGAGAAGATATCATCGCGCATCCACGGCAAACGCGGAGCGGAGGCTGTGATCGGCCTTCTGGTAGCTGCCATCGACATTTGCACGGCCAACAACACGGTTGCCATCATCTCCGTGGGCAACATAGCCCGAAGGATAAGCGAGCAATACGGCATCGACAAGCGCAAGGCGGCAAGCATGCTCGACACGTGCTCTTGCTGCATGCAGGGCATCATCCCCTACGGCGCACAGATGCTCATGGCGTCGGGACTCGCCAAGGTGAGCCCTATCGACATTCTGCCCTACCTCTACTATCCGTTCGCGCTCATCCTATGCGTGGCGGCGGCTGTAGCGCTGCGACTGCCGAGAAGATACTCTTAAAGGACCGTAGAAAAAAAACAGTTATTAATCCACAGATTGCACAGTATGGACATTATAAAACGTAATTTTCTGAGACTGCTGCGCTCGGGTGCCTTCGGCGAGGACGACGACACCATCGAGCCTATGTCCAGATTCAAATGGGACATCATCTTCCATGTGGCCCAAATCCACAATGTCCTTGGCGTACTGTTCAGGGGCATTGCCAGCGGCAAGAACGCGGGCATAGTCCCTCCCGACGTCATCGAGAAATACAGCTCGCTCTTTGCCAACGAGGCGCTTCTGGCTGCCTCTATGCCCTCCCACTCGCTGCTGCTTCTGCCCGATGCCGGACTGTCGCGCATGTGCAACCCTCTGCTCAACTCGCGGCTGCAATCCATCCGCGAGAAGGAACCTATGGCAGAGGACTCCTCCATCGAGACTCTCAACATGCTCGACATCCTGGTGCAGGCCATCGAGGGCACCATGACCTATGGCCTCTCCTTTGCCAACATCCTGCGCATTGGCTTGTTCCTGCGCAACGAGGGCGACAAGGTCGACTTCATCAAGCTCGACCGCTGGCTGCGACGGCTCAACATTGCCCGCATGGCGCAACTTGAGGGCAGCATTCTGATTGAGGTGTTTGGCTTTGATGCCGACGAGGTGCCTTTCGTGGAGCACATTGAGCCGAGCGCACGCCAAATAGCCATCCAGGCATTGGCAAAGCCTATACGCATCGACATCGAGGAATGGAAGATTCAACAGAAATCCACCATCTTCCTTGCCAACAACAACAAGGCGATGATGAAGACCGTGAGAAACAGTCTCAAATACTTCTTCTTCGCCCCCGTGGAGGCTTCCTCCAACTTCTTGCACAGATTCGCAAGTAGTCTGTCGAATTTGGAAGAATAATAAGATTTTTGAGTTTTGAATTTTGAATTGAAATCCTTCGCTCGTTAATTATAGTTAATCATATCATTCTTCATACAATGTTCCATCATTATCTACATTTACATTGCAACAATGTTAAATGTAGAACATAATAATATAACAGGATAAAATATGAAGAAAATGAAGACTATTGACAAGACAGCAACCATGGTCCTTGCAGCCATGACCCTTGTCTCATGTGCATCAGCCAACAAAGCGCAGAAGCCTGCCGACAACATGCAAGCAACAAAAATGGAGAATAACATGGAAAACCTCGACAACAACTATCTGATATTGTCTGACGAGCAGAACGCAGCCATTGACCACACCAACGCCTTTGCGCTCAATCTCATGCGCACTCTCACGGGCATGGAGCCGCAAGTGGTGTCGCCGCTCAGCGTAGCCTACCTTATGGGGATGCTTGCCAACGGAGCTAATGGCGACACTCAGAAGGAGATTATGGCGACTCTCAATATGGACGCCAATTCTATCAACAATCTCAATGAGTCGTATAAGGCGGTCATCAGCATGGCTTCAAAACTCGACCGACAGACTACCATCAACATTGCCAACATCATCGCCGCCAACAAGAACATAAGCATAAAACCTGAGTTCGCCAAGCTCGTGGGCGACATGTATAAAGCGGATGTGGAGAGTCTTGACTTCTCGTCGCCAAAGGCGCTAAAGCATATCAACGGTTGGTGCAAGAAGCAGACTGAGGGCATGATTCCCAGTATCATCGACCAGCTCGACCCCAACACCACCTCTGTGCTAATGAATGCCATCTACTTTTACGGTACTTGGACCAACAAGTTTGACCCCAATCAGACTAAGGAGGAGAATTTCCGTGGCTATACACGCGATATACGACGCGTGAAAATGATGCACAACGAGCATGAGTTCCACTACATCAAAAACAACGACTTCGCTGCCGTGCGTCTGCCCTACGGCAACGGCACTTACTCGATGACTGTGATTCTGCCCAACGAGGATAAGTCGGTCTCGGAAATAATCAACGGTCTCGACACGAAGAAGCTACATAAGATGAACGAAAGCATGGAGGAATGTATTGTCGACCTGAAGTTGCCACGCTTCTCCACAACAACAGAGACAAAGCTCAACAACCCTATCGCCAAGCTTGGCGCACCTTCGATGTTCCAGTCCGACAAAGCCGACTTCAGCAATATGTGCGCCACTTCGATGTATGTGTCTGCCATGCTACAGAAGGCTAAGATTGAAGTTAGCGAGGAGGGTACAAAGGCTGCGGCCGTCACAGCCAGCATTATGACGATGTCTGCCTTGCCCGACTTAGAGCCTCGTCGCGTAAGCTTCCATGCCAACCGTCCGTTCATCTACATAATTACTGAAGAAAATACAGGCGCCATATTCTTTATAGGAGAGTATGTTTAGTAAAAGGCGTTTGAGAGTTTTGAATTTTGAGTTTTGAATTATTCAATTTTGATTAATAATTCAAAACTCATAATTGAACAATTCCTAATGCGCAAAGCGCACAATTCAAAACTCAAAACTCAAAATTCAGAACTCAAAAATATTATTCCCACTCAATTGTTGATGGTGGCTTTGAAGAGATATCATAGCATACGCGGTTTACACCCTTCACCTTATTGATAATCTCGTTGCTCACCTTTGCCATGAAGTCGTAAGGCAGATGTGCCCAGTCGGCTGTCATAGCGTCGGTAGAGGTAACGGCACGAAGAGCAACCGGATGCTCGTAGGTACGCTCATCACCCATAACGCCTACTGAGCGCACGGTAGAGAGCAATACTGTGCCTGCCTGCCAAATCTGGTCGTAGAGCGAAACCTCAATCTCGCCATCGTGCATGTCGGCAGGAACGCCAGCTGCAAGCACGCGGCGTGCGTCCTCGCCACTCAGCTTCACCTTATACTCGCGCAAGCCGCGGATATAGATGTCGTCGGCATCCTGAAGGATACGCACCTTCTCGGGAGTGATGTCGCCAAGGATGCGCACAGCCAAGCCCGGTCCTGGGAACGGATGGCGTGTGATGAGATGCTCGGGCATTCCCATTGAGCGACCCACACGGCGCACCTCGTCCTTGAACAACCACTTCAACGGCTCGCACAACTGGAGGTTCATCTCCTTAGGC
>CAKQFF010000166.1 GCA_934230685.1 uncultured Prevotella sp.
GAATCGGCGCACCCTTGGTGCTGCCTATACCAAGAATGAACACATTGATGCCTTTCTTGCGGGCTGCCTTGGCTGCCTCCTCGGCTCCTCCCTCATGGTCCTCGCCGTCGGTGATAAGGATAATGGCGCGACCCACACCCTGCTGCTGAGTGAAACTGCTTGCCGCAAGATTGATGGCGCGTGCCATGTCTGTGCCCTGAGTGCTGATGAGCGAGGGGTCGATGCTCTGGAGGAACATCTTGGCCGACACATAGTCGCTGGTGATAGGCAACTGCACAAAGGCGTCGCCGGCAAAGACTATGAGTCCTATCTTGTCGTTGGTGAAATTGTCCACAAGGTTCTCCACCATCATCTTGCTCTTCTGCAATCGCGACGGAGCCACGTCCTGTGCCAGCATAGAGTTGCTGATGTCGAGAGCAATAATAGTCTCAATGCCGTTGCGCTTGTCGTTGGACACCTTCGAGCCCATCTGCGGGCGGGCAAGCATCACAATGAGCAAGGCGAGCGCGGCAACAAGCAGCCAGAACTTCCATGCCGAACGCGCACGCGACACGTCGGGCATGAGTTGCTTAAGCAGCTCGACATCGCCCAAGCGACGCAACTGCCGATGGCGTTTCCACACCACATAGAATCTGATGGCTACCAACAATGGGATTATCCACAGAAGCCATAAATATGTAGGGTCTTCAAACTTATACATTGTCTATAATGATATAAATTATATATATTATTGCTTTTTAAGGAATTCTGCGCAACACCGTAAGTCGGAGCAGCAGTTCGAGCAACAGCGCCAGCAAAGCCACAAACGCGAAGGGCTGGTAAGCCTCGTAGCGCTTGGAGAAACGCTTCACGTCCATCTTGGTCTTCTCAAGCTGGTCGATGTCCTTGTAAATCTGCACAAGCTCGCGGTTGTTGGTGGCGCGGTAGGCTCCGCCATTTGTCGTCTCGGCGATGTTGGCAAGGGTCTTGGTGTCGATTTCCACCGGCATGTTGACGTATTGCACTCCGCCAGCCACTGGCACGGGATAGGGAGCCACCTTGTTGGTGCCCACAGCCACGGTATAAACACGAATGCCGAAGCTCTTGGCAATCTCGGCACTTGTCATTGGCGAGATGTCGCCCATGTTGTTGCTACCGTCGGTGAGCAGGATGATCACCTTGCTCTTGGCCTTCGATTCCTTCAGTCGCGACACGGCATTGGCAAGTCCCATACCGATGGCCGTACCGTCGGAGATTATTCCGCGTGCGGCGATGTCCGTGCGCACTCCTCCAAGCAGGTTGAGCAGCGAGGCATGGTCGGTGGTCATAGGGCATTGTGTGAACGACTCTCCAGCGAAAATCGTGAGTCCGATATTGTCGTTGGGTCGTCCGGCTATGAACTCGGCTGCCACATTCTTTGCCGCCTCAAGGCGGTTGGGCTTAAGGTCTTCGGCAAGCATCGACGTCGACACGTCCATGGCAAGCATAATGTCGATGCCCTCCACCGACTTGCTGTCCCACGCGTTGTGGGTTTGCGGTCGGGCCATAACGCACACGAGCATCACGAAGGCGACGCAGCGCAGTACCATTGGCGAATGCACGATGCGCTGTCGCCAGCTCACGGGGGCGTTGAAATAAGCCTCGGTGGAGCTGACGCGCATGGTAGGCTCACTTTTCTTTCTGTACAGCAGATACCATATTATATAAGGTATGAGCAGAAAGAGCAGCAGGAAATATTCTTTGTTAGCAAATTCCATTTTCTTTGTTTAGTTGACAAGATTTTACTGCAAAAGCATATACACATTATATATAATATAAGCCAGCATAACCGTTATAGCCACAGCCATAGTCCACAGTAGCGACTTGATGGTGATGCGGTTCTTGCGTGTCTTCGCCTCGTCGTCGCTGAGCTTGGGCACGATTTTCTCCTCGGTGGGCTGCTCGTCGCGCTTGGTCTGGTCGATGAAGTTGATGGCGTTGACGAGGTTCATGTCCTTCTCGCCAAGGAGCGACGAGTACTTGGCAAACTTCACGAGGTCGGCCGTATTGAAGAGTTCGCGCAGCTCGCTGATCATGGTGTCGTCGCCTGTACTCTGCAGGTGCTCCATGATTTCGGAGCTTGTCATCTCCATGGCGTTGAAGCCAAAGCGCTCGCGTATATACTTGCGCAGAGTGTCGGTGAGCTGTGTGTAGTATTCCTTCTGTTCGTCGGCAGTATTGTAATGCTCCGTCTTCAGTCGGCTCATCTCGTCGAGAGCCTTCTGGTGGGCAGGTATTCTCTTCACCACACGTATGCGGGTGATGATGGGCTTGTTCTGCTTCAGGCGCAGCACAAGATAGCCGAAGGCAAGCGTGAGCAGCATCACAACGATGCTCAGCCAGAACGGCGTGCTCCACTCAGCCCATAGAAACGGATTGTCCTGAACGTCTTTCGGAGGGAAAAACTGTTCAGGATGCAACGTGTCGACATCGCAGGTGAGCACCTTCAATGCCAACTGATTGGAAGAATAAGATTTGCCGTCGACCTTGACCTTCATGCCTGGGATGGCATAAAGACGCTCGTCGAAGCTGGTGAGCGTGAATGTCTTGCTCACGCGCATCATGCCGTCGATATCCGAGGTGTCGGCCTTGGACGCTCCAAGCACTTCCACTCCCGGCACAATATACTGGGCGCGCTTGAACTGCGGGAAAACAACCTTGGCTCCGTGGCGTGCCGTCACATCGACGGTCATGCGTGTCTGCTGTCCGATGAGTATGGTCATGGTGTCGATTTTCGACTCCACGCTCACCTGCTGAGCATAGCCGCAGCTTACAGCCAATGCCGTTATGATGATAAGTAAAAATCGTTTCATATTCTGTTTGCTTGGTTTGGTCAGCCTCTTGATGCAAATAGCTGCATCATGGCTTTCACATAATCCTCATCTGTGGCCACCGACACCCAGTCCACCTTCGACCGCGAGAATGTCTCGCGCAGTCTTTCCTCATGCTCCATCCAGTAGCGGGTGTGGGCCTGCCTTACCTTTCGGCTGCCTGTGTCGATGTAAAGCTCGCGCCCTGTCTCGGCGTCCATAATCTTCATCAGTCCCACGTCGGGCAGCTGTCGTGCCCAGCGGTCGTACACCTGTATGGCCATAAGGTCGTGCTTGCTGTTGGCTATCTGCATCTGCTTGGTGAAGTCGCGGCGGTCGTAGAAGTCGCTCAGCACAAAAGCTGTGGTGCGTCGCTTCATCATGCGTGTGAAAAAGGCCACAGCCTCGCCTATGTCCGTGCGATGGCTCACGGGATGGAAGTCGAGCATCTCGCGTATGATATAGAGGATGTGCTTGCGTCCCTTCTTGGGCGGGATATACTTCTCGATGCGGTCGGAGAAGAATATCACTCCAATCTTGTCGTTGTTCTGGATTGCGCTAAAGGCGATGGTGGCTGCCATCTCCGCAGCCATGTCCGACTTCATCTGGCGCCGGGTGCCAAAATCGAGCGAGCCCGACACGTCGATGAGGAGCATGACCGTAAGCTCACGCTCCTCCTCGAACACCTTTACGAATGGTTTGCGGAAACGCGCTGTGACATTCCAGTCGATATCTCGCACATCATCGCCAAACTGATACTCGCGCACCTCGGCAAAAGCCATACCTCTGCCCTTGAAGGCCGAGTGGTATTGGCCGGCGAATATATTCTGACTCAATCCGCGTGTCTTGATCTCTATCTTGCGAACCTTTTTTAATATCTCTGACGTTTCCATTATGATATCTGCTTATTAATATATTAAGGTTTGCCCCGAACGCTACAGCATTAGGG
>CAKQFF010000167.1 GCA_934230685.1 uncultured Prevotella sp.
GGTGAAGTCCTTAAAATCGGCACAGTCGATGGTGATGTCCTTTGTGAGGCCAGCCGCACGCACATTCAGACGGGCTGTGTTCACAGCCTTCATGTCGATGTCGTAGCCATAAATATGATGTGTGAACTCGCGCTCCTGAGAGTCGTCGTTGTAGATAGAATCGAACAGCTCTGCATCGAAGTCGGGCCATTTCTCGAAAGCGAACTCCTTGCGGAACACACCCGGACTCATGTTGTGGGCAATAAGTGCAGCCTCGATGGCGAGAGTGCCCGAGCCACACATCGGGTCGATGAAGTCTGTCTCGCCCTGCCAGCCTGTCATGAGAATCATGCCTGCTGCAAGCACCTCGTTGAGCGGAGCCTCAACCGACTCCTGACGGTAGCCACGGCGATGGAGCGACTCGCCACTTGAGTCGAGCGAGAGGGTGGCTGCTGTCTCGGCGATATGAATATTAAGACGGATATCAGGATTGCTCACAGAGATGTTGGGACGAGTGCCTGTCTTCTCGCGGAACTGGTCGACGATGGCGTCCTTCACCTTATAGGTCACAAAGCGTGAGTTACGGAATTCCTCTGAATAGACAACCGAGTCTACCGAGAAAGTCTTTCCCTTCTCGATGTACTGGCTCCAGTCTATCTTCTTGATTTCCTCATACACGTCGTCGGCAGACGCAGCCTTGAAGCGTGCGATAGGCTTAAGGATTCGGATAGCTGTGTGGAGCTGGAAATTTGCTCGATACATCATCTCCTTGTCTCCTGTGAACGAAACCATTCTTCGTCCAATCTCCACATTGTTGGCACCCATCTGGGTGAGTTCCTTTGCCAAAACGGGCTCAAGTCCCATGAATGTCTTGGCAATCAGTTCAAATTCATTCATATTTTTAAATAAGCAATTATATATTTTTCTTTTTTAATGTAAGTTTTGATGCTAATATATTGTATGAAAAAAATCATTTCTTCACTTTCACGGTGTCTGCCTCCATGTCCTCTGTCACCCACACGTTAGCTCCAATCACGCATCCGTCGCCAATCTTCACTCTGCCGAGCACGGTGGCGTTGGCATATATCACTACGTTATTGCCTATGACGGGATGGCGCGGAATGCCCTTGATAGGGTTGCCGTCGGCATCAAGCGGAAAGCTCTTGGCTCCGAGCGTCACGCCCTGGTATATCTTAACATTATCGCCTATCACGCAGGTGGCGCCTATCACCACGCCCGTGCCGTGGTCGATGGTGAAATACTTGCCGATGGTTGCGTTGGGATGGATGTCGATGCCCGTCTCCGAATGTGCAAGCTCTGTGAGCATGCGCGGAATGAGTGGCACTCCAAGCAGGGCGAGCTCATGGGCTATGCGATAGTTTGTGAGGGTCTTGATGATAGGATAGCACGAAATCACCTCGCTCGTGCTTTCTGCAGCCGGGTCGCCATTGTAGGCGGCTATCACGTCGGTTCCGAGCATCTCGCGAATGTCTGGCAGACGCTCTATGAGCTGCGCGGCGAGTTTCTTTGCTACCTGCTTTATGTTGCAAGTGCAGCCTTCGCTCTCGTCGCTTTCCATGAAGCACAGTCCGGCCTGAATCTGTTGGCGCAGAAGCTGGTAGAGTCGCTCCACGTCAACACCAATATGATAATGTAGGGTTTGCAAATTTACGGATGAGTTGCCGTAATACCCCGGAAAGAGTATTGCTCTCGACAATGCTACTATTTCTTCGAGGACTGCCCCCGAAGGCAATGGATTGCCGTCACGATGCGGATGAAACAAGCCCTTGAACGATTGGGGCTCAGACAATTTGTTCACCGTTGTGGTGAGCGATTGTGTCAATGTATTGTCACTCATCTGTTTCCTTTGTATGGTAAAAAAGATGTGTGTCGGCTTTGCAGACGCACGACACATTATATTATAAAACGTTTTAGACCACAAAATTACAAATAAATATCAACAATCAAACACAAAAGAGCAAATTATTGCTGTCTGGAAAGCAAAAATCAGCAGGAGGTTTACCTACAGCATGTCAAATTCATGCGTTACTTGGGCAATACACTCCCCTCACCGCTTTTATCTCTATCCTCAACCGTCCGTTCTCGCCCACCCTGGCCGCTATTCCGCATCCTCTCTTGCCCGTATATTCTCCCATGTCGCGCATTATCTGGCAACATATCAGGAAGTCTACATCCGGGGTTTGTGGCGAGAAGAGCAAGGCAGGCGTATTGCCCACGGCTGCGCACAACTGCTGACTGCTGATTTCCACCTCCATCTGCACGTAGCCGTCGGCCAACGCTGTCTTCTTTACGACCAATGGCTTGCCTTGGTTTTTCTTCTTCAGCAAGACAAACAAATAGCGCATAGTGAAGTCGGGAGCCGACGGCGAGCCAGCTCCTTGCAGAATGTTGTAGGCTTGTGATATAAGCGTGGTGTAAAGCATTTGGTAATAGCGTGTTATCTCGCCTAAGGAGCGCACGTTAGCCTCGTTGTCGCCGTCCACCACAAGCTGTTTCAGGCGCGAAGGATAGTACATGGTCTCGTGCTTGAGCGACGAGAGGCAGTTGTCGAGCACATTGTTCGATACATACAGGCGGTCGATGTCCATCTGCACACGCCGTCCCTCCTCGTCCGCAAGCTCTTTGCGCCTCAGGAGTTGGGCGGTCTTCTCCATATCGCCAGCCACAGCCTTGTTGATGTCGTCCATAAGCTGGCTTATCTCAGCCGGAAAACCGTCTTTGCCTGCATATTTTCTTTCAGCCATGCTGTTTTTCCACACACGTTTTATTGCCTCAAGCTTCTCGGCCGACTCCATGTCGGCGGACATAAGTATTGCGTTCACCTCATTTATCCTGTCGACATACAGATGGTAGTTCATTCGGCGGCGATAATACAACAGATAATACGCCGGAAACACACCTAACAGCAATGCCACAAGCATGATTATGGCAATGTTGCGGTTGCTCTCGGCACCCTGCATGCTGCGCACATACGACGACAGAGTGTTGTCGGCACTACACATGCGGAAGAGCTGCGTGTATACGGCATTGTTGTAGGAATACAGTTCCCAACGATGCAAGGCGAGGGCTGCCACAGCCGTCTCGTTGCGCACGTCAAGAATGATGTTGAAGTCGATGCCCACGCTGTCTCGAAACCAGCCAAGCTCGGCAGCCTTGGCTGGATAGTCGCCGCTGAGAGTGAGCAGACGGGGCTTCCCCCTCTCCGCCCTGTCGAGCATCATATAGGCTGCGTTAAGGCATTGGAAGCAACTGTCGGCATAGGCCACCGTGAGACTGTACGAGCCGTTGACGTTGGAGTAATATGCGCTGTCGGCATAAGCATTGGCCTGAGCCGACAACATCTTGAAGTCGGCAACATTGCCAAAGGCACATACGTTGCCAAACGCGGCAATAACCAAAGCCACGACAACACGCGCCACACCCTTGGGCAAGCGGAAGAAGAAGCGGCTGCCCTTGCCCTCCTCGCTCTCCGCGCCTATGCTGCAAACATTGAATATGGCACTCAGTTTGCGGTATTTCTCGATAATGCCCTTGCAGTTGACAAGTCCGAAGCCATGGCCGCCCTCCACAGACGTGTTGTTGCCATCCACCACAACTTGCCGCTTGAACACATTATGGGTTTGTTCTTCCGTCATTCCTTTTCCTGTATCCCTCACATAAATCTCCACATAATCGTCCTTCACCTCAGCCCCTACGTCCACCGCACCCGACTTTGGCGTGTAGCGTCGGGCGTTGCCCAGGATTGTGTTGAGCATAAAG
>CAKQFF010000168.1 GCA_934230685.1 uncultured Prevotella sp.
CCACCAACGACATGAGTATCGTTGTGGCTGGAGGCAAGAGCGAAGGCTCGGTGTATCTCGATGCCATCACTATCGAATACGATGAGGCTGACATAGCTTTGGAGTCGCCGCTCGGCTGGCAGTATGAGAAGCTCACGAAGAAGAGCACGCTCAGCGCGGGCGACGAGGTGATGATATTCCGCAACGGAGCGGCAGCTGCCGACTTAGGCGGCATGGACGAGACAAACTATCTCGATGTAGTGTCGGTGACCTCAACGGCTGACGTTACCTGCCCGGATGTGCTGCGCTTCACACTGCACAAGTCTGCCGACCAGCAGCACTGGACCCTCACCGACCAATTCGGTCGTCAGCTTGGTGCGCCAGGCAAACAGAAGTTGGCATGGAACAAGGGCATAACCGAATGGAATATAGAACTTGGTCACGAAGGCGCAACGCTTACTCCTACCAACGAAGCTTACGGCACAATGCGCTACAGCACTCCCGACAACAGCTACGCACGCTTCAATCTCTACACATCCAAGACCCTACCCCTGCCGTTCCTCTATCGCAAGGGTGAGCAGAAGCAGCCCGAGCTATCGCGTTCGATCAGCTTTGCAGAGGAAGAGATGACGGTATCGTTAGACGTTGCCCACATTGGATTGCGCCCGACATTCATGCCGAAGACCACTACCGACAAACGCTTGCGTTGGAAGAGCTCAAACGAGAGCGTTGCGACCGTCACAGGTGGTTACGTTACGCTCCTTAGCGTAGGCGAAACAACCATCACCGCCACCACATACGACAGTGGGGTAGAAACAACAATGCACCTTGTTGTCACCGAACCGACCGCTATCAACGGCGCAACGAATGACGCAAAGGTGCATAGTCCGCGCAAGGTGCTCGATGGCAATAAGGTCGTTATTGTGACAGAGCAGGGATGCTACGGAACGGGCGGATGGAAGGCAGGGCGCAAGTAAAGCTTGCGTTAGCATTTTTTATTTCGCATTCTCCAAAATAAATGCCAAATTCTAAATAGCGGTTCGCTTAGTGCCTCCGCAGGATAATATCTAAGCAGACGAGCGTCGCGGTATAATCTTAACAGATTATGCCCCAACGCTCCGTGCTTGAAACCGTTGTCTTTATAAGCATCGTGTCCCCACGCATGACGTTTGTCGTGATGTCCGAAATTGCCACCATGCAGAATGTCGTCGAGCAACATCCGTCCACGTGTCTTGTCTATCGGTGCAATCATCAGCTCCTCCGACAATCCCATCACTTCATGCAACACATACATCATCGCACCAGCGAAGTTCCATAAGCCGAGACGCTTTAGCGAGTTCTGAATTTTGAGTTTTGAACTTTGAATTATCGGCTTTGCCGATTTTGAATTATTCAATTTTGAGTTTTGAAATTCCAATTCACAATTCTTCAACTCCTCATCGCATAAGCGACAATTCCAAACTCCTAATTCAAAATTCAAAATTACGTAGTAATAGTCTACCACTTGGCGTAGTCCGACACCCTCATAGAAGTAATGATGATAGAGATGGTACAACTGATAGACAGCATTGAACGCAGGAGTAGGGGAGGCAACCTCACCAGCCTCATCGGGCAACGCAATCATATTGCGACACTGCACCTCGATGCTATCCGCAAACCATCGTTGTAAACGACGGCTATACACAAAGTTTGCCATGAAGCCCGGTGTGTAATGCAGCTCAACGCATACACCATTCAGAGTGATAGCGATATGACTAAAACTCTCCTCGTCCACACGTCCATTTTCCTTTGCCAGCGAATGAGCCAACGCACGTATCTCCTCACGCGATGCCTTCACCCACATATCCACATCGCCGGGGGTACGCGCAGCCGGATTTTGGTACATCGCAGCATTCGCTTGTCCCTTCAGTATGCAACAGTCGTAACCCGCAGCCCTCACCTTATTATATATATCGGCGGTGGCTTCGTTTAGCATCCAATTCTGTCGACGGATACCCTGACTCGCCATGAACCAATTCATCAGCAGTTTCTGCGTTGGTGCCACGCTTTTCGGCAGTTTCGATATGCCCTCCATGATGATGCCCACTAACGTCTGCTTCCTGGCAAAACTAAAGAAACGCTCCCAATCGAAGCCCGTCAGTGCCGACCCGTCAACAAACTCCCGACCATCGTAAATACCAAGCGAGAATTGTATGAATTTGTAGTAAATATCCTTTACCATTTCTCGCGAAAGATAACATTGGAAAGGAACAGCGCATTGCCAATTATATACCTGCGCCACATGCGCTTCGGCTCCTTCAGCAGTCGATAAAGCCACTCCAAACCATGACGCTGCCACCATACGGGTGCACGCTCCACCGTACCAGCAAAGAAGTCGAACACTGCCCCGATGGTACCTACATGGCAGTGGATATTCAGTTCATTCCAATGCGAGAATGTCCACTTCTCCTGCTTTGGCGCAGTCATACCAATCCATAGCAAGTCAGGATCAGCAGCATTGATAGCATCAATGATAGCCTTATTGTCCTCCTCCGAGAACTCTGGCTTGTACGGTGGCGAGTAGGTCACAATTTTCAGATGCGGATACACCTCAGCCGCCCGCTTCACAATCAAGTCAAGCACCTTCTGCGAGCTGCCCATGAACATTACCGTGAGCGGACGCTCACGGGAAACATTCTTCACTCCACATTCTTCGAGTTTGTTCATTTCAAACTCGAACAAGTCCCATCCTGCAATACGTTCCTTCGGTTGGCTCTTCGCCTTTATCCATCGGCACGCCTTCACGATGCTAACTCCGTCCGGAATGAGTACATCACCATTTGTCAGCGCCTCAGCGAACAACCCGTCCTTACGTGCAGTGTTGTACGAATGTGCATTAATTGTATTGATAAGCAATTTGCCCTCTGGTAGCGAGGCGAGCTCCGCCTTGCTACCCAAAATATCTAAATCTTTAAGTCTAAACATGTATGTATATTTTTTTAAGTTGCTTCTTTAGGAGGTGTTATCGGGAGTTAAACCCAAGAAATACAAATCATCTAATATTTCTCGGCAAGAATGCAAAAAAACTGGTCTTTTCTCGTATAGGGGGCGAGTTTGTTATTTTACCCGTCTTTTTGCGCGTCACTCAATGCAATAAGAATAATTCTTGATTATCAAGCATTTACAAGCATGTCTTAAAAAAGTGACGAAGTCAGGAAAAAGGTTCATTGTTTGAATGACTATATCAATATAGTTTTATTATTCTTTTGCTCCATTTTGTTTTGACAACTCAGCCAATTCTTTTAATCTATCAATGATAGCACTTGAACTTTGCTTGGGCATGGCTAACCATTTTTCAATTGGCATCCCTAAACCATATTCATCTTCACCTTCAGGCTCTTTTTGAGGTTCTTCTTTGGACTCAAATCTTAATGGCTGTATCATTTCTGCAACATCATCTTCTTTATACAAAGCCGCTCCTGTTAAATCATTTCTAGATAGAATTTGATAATGTGGAGCAGAGATAAGGTTCTTTTCTCCGAGAAGACAATAGAATAGACATTTCCTTTGCTTTTTTAAGTATTCATTAAGAAATGTTCTCTTGATGAGTAGTCCATGGAAACTTTCACCTAAAATCAATCTATTTATTGCCACAATTTCTCCATTATCACTTTTTCTTATTATTCCACGCTCTGCCGTATAAAGCCCAAGCGAATCCATTATATCACGGCATGGAGCATAAACTGTCGATGCAATAT
>CAKQFF010000169.1 GCA_934230685.1 uncultured Prevotella sp.
TGCTGCCGGCGCTAAGCCTGTCGACATCGCAGAACGTGAGCTACAACCCTTGGCCTGAGCAAGGCTCGGCAATGATTGCAGGCAATAAGGTGCAGGCGAGTGTTGACAAGGTGTATTACAATGGCTCCTACTCGCTCAGCGGCAACTGGACAGTATGGGACGGCAACAAAAAGCAAAATACCGTGAAGCTCAACAAGCTCACTGCACAGCAGGCTCAACTTGACTCTGCCACTACTGCCAACAATATCTTGGAGCAGATTGCACAGTTCTATGTTCAGATTCTTTATTCCAACGAAGCTATATCAGTGACTAAAGAGAGCCTGAAGACAAGTCAAACTAACGAGGAACGCGGCAAGACTATGGTTAGTGTTGGAAAGATGAGCAAGGCAGACCTCGCCCAACTCACGGCTCAACGCGCTCAAGACGAATACAGCATCGTGGAGGCAGAGAGCAACCTGCGCAACTACAAGCGCCAGCTTAAGCAGTTGCTGCAGATTGCCGACAATGAGGAGTTCGACGTCACCATTCCTTCAACCACCGACGAGATGGCCCTCAAGGAAGTGCCTGCACTAAATGATGTGTATACAGCATCGCTCGATCAGCGTCCGGAGATAAAGAACGCTAAGCTTGGAGTTGAAAGCAGCGACTTGAGCGTCAAGATTGCCAAGGCTGGCAAAATGCCAAGCATAGGTCTCAATGCTGGTCTGTCGACCAACACATCATCCATGAACAACAACGCTTGGGGCACTCAGCTCAAGAATAACCTAACGTTTGGTGGCGGTGTGACAATAAGCATACCACTATTTGATAACCGCCAGACAAAGACGGCTGTAAACAAGGCAATGATACAGAAACAGAGTTATCTGCTCGACTTGCAGGACAAGCAGACCACACTCTACTCTACCGTGGAGAACTATTGGCTACAGGCTGTGACAAACCAAAACAAGTTTAAGGCAGCTCAGGTGTCAACAGAAAGCGCACAGGCAAGCTATGAACTTCTGTCGGAACAGTTCAAGCAGGGCCTTAAGAACATTGTTGAGCTGATGACTGGCAAGAACAACCTGCTACAGGCACAGCAGAACGAATTGCAGAGCAAATATCTCGCAATACTCAACCTTAATATGTTGGAATTCTACAAGACGGGAGAAATTAAGTAAATAATATAATTAGAGATAAGTTAGAGAGATGAAAAAATTAAGTAAGCTATGGCTATTGGTGGCTGTTGTCATCGTAATAGCCATTGCCGCTTGGGCATTGTCGGGCGGCAAGAAAGAACAACAGATTTCGTTTGACACGGCTGCTGTGGCTCCGGCAAACATTATGAACAGTATCACAGCCACGGGTACCATCGAGCCTGTAACCTCGGTTACAGTGGGTACCCAGGTGAGTGGTATTGTGAGCAAGCTTTATGTTGACTACAACTCTGTGGTGAAGAAGGGTCAGGTGATTGCCGAGCTCGACAAGACCAACCTCATGAGTCAGCTCAACACAGCCAAGACACAGCTCGCAACAGCACAGAGCCAACTAAACTACCAGACAGCCAACTTCAACCGCTACAAGACTCTTTATCAGAAGGGACTTGTGGCTGCCGATGACTTCGACAACGCTAAATTGTCCTACACACAAGCAAAGGAGCAGGTAGCCTCAGCCAAGGAAGAGGTGCAGCGCGCACAAACCAACCTCGGCTATGCCACTATCACATCGCCTATTGACGGTGTTGTGCTCTCAAAGTCGGTAGAAGAAGGACAGACTGTTGCCGCAAGCTTCTCTACTCCAGAACTTTTCACCATAGCCCAGGACCTTACCAACATGCAGGTTGTTGCTGATGTCGACGAGGCTGACATAGGCGACGTTAAGGAAGGTGAGCGCGTATCGTTCACTGTTGACGCCTATCCAGACGATACTTTTGAGGGAACAGTTAAGCAAGTGCGCCAGGAGGCTACAACCAACAACAACGTTGTGACCTACGAGGTTGTTATATCAGCTCCCAACGCCGACCTTAAGCTCAAACCGGGTCTTACGGCCAATGCCACTATCTATACAGCCGAGCGCAAGGGTGTGCTCTCTGTACAGTCGAAGGCTCTGCGATTCACTCCACAGAAGGAGACTGTAGGCAAGATGAAGATTATAGACCAGACTGGCAACGCCAAGAATAAGGTGTGGACTATCGAGGGCAACAATATCGTGGCTCATAAGGTGAACATCGGCATGACAGATGGCACTAACACCCAAATCCTTAACGGCATCTCTGCTGGTGTAAAGGTTATTACTGGCCTCAATGTTATTGGTGGCGAGCAGGATGATGCCCAAGCTAATGCTGGAGGTGAGAGCAGTCCGTTCGCACCAGGTCCTCCGGGAAAGAACAAGAAGAAATAAATTGCAGATTGAAAATGAGGGTGTATCACTTGGCTTTATTGACACACCCTCTTCAACTAAACTCCAGTTTTCAATCAAACAAATTTCAATTATGGACGAAAAGAAAGTAGTAATAGAACTCGACAACGTTAAGCGCGATTTCCTTGTGGGCGATGAGACCGTGCATGCGCTGCGCGGAGTGTCGTTCAAGATATACGAGGGAGAATTCGTAACCATTATGGGTAAGTCAGGCTCGGGAAAGTCTACTCTGCTCAACCAACTTGGATGTCTCGACACACCAAGCACTGGCGAATACTATCTCGACGGAGTGTCGGTAAGAAAGATGTCGAAATCGCAACGTGCCGTACTGCGCAACCGCAAGATAGGATTCATCTTCCAGAACTACAACCTCTTGCCTAAGACCACAAGCGTGGAGAATGTAGAGCTGCCACTGATGTATAATGCAGCTGTAAGTGCCAAGGAACGCGAGGAACGAGCAATAAAGGCTTTGCAGGCTGTGGGACTGGGTGAGCGACTATATCATAAGTCAAACCAGATGTCGGGTGGACAGATGCAGCGCGTGGCTATTGCCCGTGCATTGGTCAATGATCCTGCTGTCATTCTTGCGGATGAGGCAACCGGTAACCTCGACACACGTACATCGTTTGAGATTCTCATCCTCTTCCAAAAACTTCATGCCGCAGGACGCACCATCATCTTCGTAACCCACAACCCCGACATAGCCAACTATTCATCACGCAACATAATGCTGCGCGACGGACGTGTGATAAGCGATGAGTATAACCATAACATCCTATCGGCAGCCGACGGACTGGCGGCGTTGCCGGCTAATTCGGATGAATAACTCATGGTATTCAATGTTAAACGTTGAATGTTAAATGTTAATTGGTTGACGTTTGACGTTGAATGACAGATGTTAATTGTTTAATTGCCAAGACAACCCTAACAGATACTTGCCAATTAATAATTAAAAATTAACAATTAATAATTACCAAAATGAATTATAGCAATCTTTTAAAGATAGCCCTACGCGCAATCGCCGCCAATAAGTTGCGCTCATTCCTCACCGCGCTTGGCATTATCATCGGTGTGGCTTCGGTCATCACGATGCTTGCCATAGGTCAGGGTTCGAAGAAGAGCATACAGGCTAACATTGCGGAGATGGGTTCCAACATGATTATGATAAGTCCTGGTGCCGACCGCGGTCCGGGTGGTGTGAGACAGGATGCATCATCTATGGAGACACTTAAACTGAACGACTATCAGTCGATAAAGGATGAGTGCAACTTCATCAAGGGCATAAGCCCTACAGTGAACAGCAGCGGACAGTGGATTTA
>CAKQFF010000170.1 GCA_934230685.1 uncultured Prevotella sp.
TGATATATTCCAGGCAGTTCCTTCTGACGATGCAAATTATAATAATAAACGTGTTACCATTCTTTTCACCGACGGTGTTCCAGGAAGCGGTTCATGGGGCAATGATGCATACTATTCGGCTCAGGGAGCTATCCATTGGGCACACATTTTGAAAGCCGACAAAGGTGAAAATGCCGATCTGGGAACAACGACGACGGAATCGGGTTGGGGATGGAGCGAAACAACATATTATGATCAGGCTTTCTACAACAATGATTCGCGCTGGGAGACCTCTGAATTTGATGGTAAACTTCAGGGCTGCGGATCGGTTGTTTACTCGGTTGCCATAGGCGGATCGGGCAGCAACGGTATTCCGTCGGCTGGTAACCATCAGAATTGGAAGAAAAACTATGACAAAAGCAGTGGCTCAAAAATAAACGAATATTTATATCGTGTATCGAGTCATCGCCCGGATGGATCGCACGTAGGAGATAATAAATATAACGAGTGGGAAACGGTTTGGGAGAATTGGACTGGCAGATATCCAGATGATCTGACCCGTAACCGTCCCGAGGGTTCATATTACTGTGTCGGTTCGACAAGTGAGATAGAAAAAATATTTACAAGCATAGCCCAGCAGACAGGCACGAAGATCGAAAATGCGGTTGTCCGCGATTACATCACGCCGGGCTTTGTTCCCTGCGACGCCAATGGTAATGCATATACCGTCGGACAGGAGATCACTGCCGCCAACGGCAAGGGCGTTGTAAAGCAGGATACGAACGGATGTTGGTACATCGAGTGGACAAATGTTGAACTTAACCCCGGTGACACTTCGGGCAACAACAAGAAGATGTTCAACGAGACGATCTATGTTAAGCCGCATACAGAGTTCTGGGGCGGCAATAAGGTGCCGACCAATATCGGAAATAAATCGGCTGTCTACGATGAGAACAACAATAACATCGGCAGCTTCCCGAAACCCGAGGTCGACGTCGCGCTGAAGGTTCCTGAAATCACTGGTAATGACTATAACGTCTATTATGGCGGCGCTGTTCCATCGGCAAATGAGCTCTATGATGACTTTACTCCCGGCGAGGGCTGGAAAACAGCTTATGTTGATATCGGCGACTATACTGTTGTTACCGGCAGCGTAAGCAACGAGGAGGACAGCACGCATAACATCAGCGTAACTGTTGAGCCGAGCCTTGATGGAACGATAAAGGATGGTGTCACAAAGACTGCTGACGCAAATGTAAAGGTATTTAAGCCGGAGGCTTCTTTCAAGGACAGCACGATCTACCTCTCAAATACACCTAATTATGAGAACAATAAGGACGGCCTTGTATGGAAGCATGGTGACGAAGCAGCCAACAGCATGTACGGCACAGAGCCGGAAGTGACATACAGCTATGATAAGCCTGCCGATGCTTTTGAAAACTGCACAGAGGTCAAGCCGACAATAAGCGTAAAGGGCAAGACGCCTGCCGGACAGAATTACAGGTTTACAGTCCATGTCCTCAAGCCGACAATAACGGCTATGGACATCTGGGCCAACTACGACACGGACGTTGATCTGGGCGTATGGTCGGTAGTCCGTGACGCTAATAACGTCCTGAAGGTCACAGATTGGACCGACGGCAAGAGCCATACCGACATCCCCAAAGCCGAAGGCGATGCCCCGGCGGTAAGCCTCGCGGAGGTAAAGAAGGTATCTGATAATACCGACGGAACGCTGGCCGGTCTGAATTACACCACCGGTGCAAAAGATTCCGACTTCGATATCACAAAGGTCACCATCAACGGTAAGACCTTCGAAAAGCCCAATTTCACGGTCACAAAGGCTGTCGATGGCGAAGAGCATGATTTCACGGTCCACATCAACCACTTCGATCTGACGGTCAAAAAGAAAGTCACCAAGGGTGACACAAGCCTTTACGGCAACACATTTGTGTTCACCGTCAATGACGGTAATAAAGAGATCGTCGAGTTCGTCCTGGGCAATGGCGATAGCAAGACCATAACCGGTCTGCTGTGCGGCAAGAGCTACACCGTCTCCGAGGATACAAACTGGAGCTGGAGGTACACGGCCGATAATAGCGATGTTCCCGTTCTTGTTGGTAAAGATCACGGGATCTCCAATACCGAGGTCAAAACCTGCAAGACAGAAGTGACAGTTAATAACAGTCTCACAGAAGATAAGTGGCTGACCGACGAGAAGATCATTCCGAACACTTTCACAAGCGGCCTTGATGTCGCCACAGGTTCTTAAGAGAGGGGGAGACCATAATGAAAAGAAATGATCGCAAGAGCGGGTCGGGCAAAAAGGCCCTGATCCTCATGGTTTCACTGGTCGCCATCCTCGCGGTGTCGGTCGGAGGTGTGCTGGCCTGGCTGGCCACCTCCTCGGGTGAGGTCAAAAACACCTTTGCTCCAGGAAAGACAGATATCGAGATCGAAGAAAAATTCGAGAACAATGTCAAGAAAGATGTTAAGGTCAAGAACAGCGGCAGTATCCCGGTATATGCCAACGATAACTGGGTGAAAGGCCGCGACGGCTTCTGGTATTATACCAAGCCGATAGCCGTCGGAAGCGAGACCTCCGCCGTCGTCAGCGAGGCTAAGGTAACCTTCCCCGAAGGCAATGGCTATAAGATGGATCTTGAAGTCATGGCCCAGTCGATACAGGCCGAGCCCAAGGATGCCGTTGAAGGCGCATGGACGAATGTCACGGTCAACGCCGACGGCAGCCTGAACGTACAGTAAGGGGGATGCGGATATGAAAAGCTATAAGCACGGAAAGCGCGTACTCGGCATGGCCCTTGCACTGGCGATGGTTTTCGCCATGAGTGTCGTTTCGCTGGCCGACAATGTGTCGGCGGCGGGAACTCCGACGGTCACCTTCACCGCCGAAAAGGCTTTTGCCTTTACCGATAAGAACGACCTCTTTGATAACTTCAAAAACATGATGCCCGGCGACCGGCTGAGCCAGAATATCGACGTCAAGTCGGAGGCCTCGGGCCGGTATGATATCTATCTCTACGCCCGCGACTGCGAACTCTATAAGGACGCCGAGGCCGACGGCGGCATCCATCTCGAGGCCAAAGAGAATGAGACCAGCCTGCTTCAGTATGTCACGGTCACCGACGCCGAGGGCAATGTCCTCGATCTCGTCAACGCGGGTGTCGGTACGGCCGGCGTCAAGCTTGGCCGGTTCAGCAAGGGCGACGAGATCCAGCTGACCGTTAAGGTCGAGCTTCCTATCGAGCTGGACAACAAGTATCAGGACGCCGAGGCGTATATCGACTGGATCTTCTACGCCGAAGAATACGTCGAGCCCGATCCCGGCGACGGCCCCAGCAAGACATACACCGTCACGGTCAATTATTACGATACCGACGGCAACGTCATCCGCGGCAGCTATCAGCGCACATATAACGAAGGTACGAATTACGATATGAGCTCTCGTGCATACGAGACCATCATGGTCGGCGATACTGCCTATGCCCTTGTCGGCATGGAGGGCGACCCGATAAGCGGCCGCGTCAATAAAGATAAGGTCATCGACCTCTATTACGAGCCGACCATCGTGATACCCGTAAATCCGACCCCGGGCGACGAGAAGCCCGATTTGCCGGATGATGAGCCCGGTATCCCGTCGATCGATATCGACGAGCCGCCCGTGCCTCTTGATAAACTGCCCGAGACAGGCGACAACGGCCTTATCC
>CAKQFF010000171.1 GCA_934230685.1 uncultured Prevotella sp.
GTACCGATATGTGGGTGTGCATCGGCAAGAATAGATGTTGAGGCTCCATGCTGGCAGAACACATTGAGTATTTTCTCAATGCTTCCGCGCTTTTTAGAACGTGTGTAGAGTTTGCCGTCAGAATAAGCACCTGCTCCACCTTCGCCGAAACAGTAGTTGCTTTCAGGATCAACGGCTTGATTCTTTTTGATGTTGGCAAGGTCTACCTTGCGGTCGCGAACATTCTTGCCACGCTCCAGGACAATGGGGCGTAGTCCTAATTCTATTAGCTTTAGCGAAGCGAAGAGTCCGCCAGGACCTTCACCCACTACAACAACAGTGGGCTTTCCACTTACATCGCCATATTCTGTCGGCACATATTCATCATCCTGTGGTATTTCATTGATGTATACTCTCACAGTGAGATTGATGAAAATAGTGCGCTGTCGTGCGTCGATGCTTCGCTTCAGCACTCTCACAGCATTTATTGTTCTTGCGTCAATACCCTTGTCATCAGCCACGAACTGTCGTATGTTCTGCTCGCTCGAAGCCACAACCGGTTGCACGCGTATTTGATATTCTTGTATCATATTTTATTATGTGTATTGCTTATGTAGCACAAAATTAAGAAAATAAACTTGAAAAACAATTTTTTATAGAGGAAAATGAGGTTTGTTGTAAAATTGATAATAATATCAATTTTATAATATCCTGGTATTACTAGAAGTATTGGTTTCTTCTGTTATTTATAGCTTTTGGGGCATTTCTAGTACTTTTAGCACTTCTATCACTTTTAGCACTTCTAGCATTTCTAGTACTTCTAGTAAAACTAGTCTATTATAGATCCCCATAAACCAAATACTTACATTACAACTTCCGTTTATTTCTGCTCTTCTTTTTCTATCCTTTCTTTTAGTCTTTTAATCTCTTCCTGTTGTGAGTAATAGGCTCTCAAAGCACGTTGTTTCAGGTCTTCATAGGCAGTCTTCCATTTATAGGCCTCTGCTTGAGCTTCTGCAAGAGCTTTTTCAAGCTTTGGAAAATCAGTTTCAAGCTGTTTCAGCCGTGCATCCTGTTGCTGGCGATAGCCTGTTCGTGCTTTGTGCATGCGCTCTTTTATACCGCCTTCTGTGATAAACTCTTGTTCTAAGTTTTTTAAGAAAGTCATCATCATTTTGTCAATCATGTGGCAAAGTGTGAGAGCATAGTTGCACATTTGCTCATCGTCCCATATTTGGAAGTAAGGCTCATAATCCTTAAGCTTATTATGGATGCGGCAATAATCCACCATTGAGGTGTATCTTTCATCACCTGCTGTATAGAATTTCAAATGACGCGATTTCAAGTAATCTTCAAAGTCTTCACGAAGCTCCTTCAAAGAGGCACGTGCCACATTGAGTAGTTTTAATTGCATTTCTGATGAAGTGACACCGTCGGCAAGTCCCTCTACAATATTCTGTTTGCATGAGCGTGCTGCCTGAATTATTTGGTCGCGTGTCCTGTCTTTATATAAATGTATGTAACGGTTGCAAAAAGTGAAAGAAAGCTGATAAATAACATCAGATTTCTGATAAAAGTACAGCTCCTCCCAATAGTATTGCTTACCCAAAACGGTTGGCTTGTTGTTTGCGGCATCATCCATAGTATGATAGAGTTAGAGTTTATTGTGCTTGCATAAATATGCTGATAGACTTTTGTTTATTTCTTATTTTCCTTATAATATTTCAGTCCACCCTTGACGTTTTGTATGAGAGCTTTGGATGAGTATGTGGCACCGCTCACACCGTCAACCTTCATTGTTGAGGCTTCGTCTACTGATTTGCCAATGAAATTCTTGAGCAATACCTCGGCACTTGCAAACACAGAAGGGGTCTCTTGATTGGGTAATGACTCGATTTTTGTGATTTTATTTCCCTTTATGTAAATCTTCACAGGAGTTTTGCTGTTGAAGCCACGGGCCTTCACTATTGATGATGTGTTGACAATAGCTATGCCTTTGTTGTATTTTATAGCATCCTTGCTTACGCCAGCTCCCATGAGGATGAAAGCGAAAGTAGCGACTGCAACTGACATTAAGTTCTTCTTCATAACTTTATATATATTGGTTGATAAAAATATAGGAGGCTACAGCATATTTCCCGTAGCCTCCTACTATTAGTCTGTCAAACTATTGTTTGCATCCGGACATGTGTATTTTTATTTCTTGTCGTAAGCGTGCAATGGATAGTCTGTTGTGTAGTGCAGACCACGGCACTCCTTACGTTCTATTGCCTGACGTGTAATAAGATATCCCACATTAATCATGTTGCGCAGCTCGCAAATGTCGCGGCTTGCCTTAACACGCTTAAACAGGGCTTCTGTCTCTTCGTAAAGCAGGTCAAGACGGTCCCAAGCTCGTTTCAGTCGAAGGTCGCTTCGCACGATGCCCACATAGTTGGACATTATCTCGCCAACCTCCTTCACGCTCTGTGTGATAAGCACCTTCTCCTCATTGGTCATAGTGCCCTCGTCGTTCCATTCAGGCACCTGCTCATTGAAGTCATACTCATCTACATGCTCCAAAGAATGCTTTGCTGCGGCATCTGCATATACTACAGCCTCGATAAGAGAGTTGCTTGCCAAGCGGTTGCCACCGTGCAGACCTGTGCAAGAGCATTCGCCGATAGCATAAAGACGCTCGATTGATGACTGTCCGTTTAGGTCTACCTTTATGCCTCCACACATATAGTGGGCTGCAGGGCGCACAGGGATATAATCGGTAGTGATATCAATGCCTATAGACTTGCACTTGAGGTAGATATTTGGGAAATGCTTCTTTGTCTGCTCTGGGTCTTTATGTGTCACGTCGAGACATACGTGGTCGATGCCATGAATCTTCATTTCCTTGTCGATGGCACGCGCTACGATGTCGCGTGGAGCAAGTGACAGACGCTTGTCGTATTTCTCCATAAACGACTCACCGTTAGGCAAACGCAGAATGCCACCGTAGCCACGCATGGCTTCAGTAATGAGGAATGCAGGATGAGTCTCGCCAGGATGATAGAGGGCTGTAGGATGGAACTGCACAAACTCCATGTCCTTCACTGTTCCTTTGGCACGATAAACCATAGCCTCACCGTCGCCAGTAGCGATAACAGGATTGGTTGTTGTCTGGTATACAGCGCCACAACCACCGGTACACATCAGCGTAACCTTACTAAGATATGTGTCCACCTTCTCAGTCTCAGGGTTCAGCACGTATGCGCCATAGCAGTTGATATAAGGAGTGCGGCGTGTCACACGTGCTCCAAGGTGGTGCTGTGTGATGATTTCCACGGCGAAATGGTTTTCCTTAATGTCTATGTCAGGACAGTTGCGCACAGCCTCCATGAGTCCACGCTGAATCTCAGCACCCGTGTCATCTGCATGGTGCAGGATGCGGAACTCAGAGTGTCCGCCCTCACGGTGAAGGTCAAATTCACCATCTTCCTTGCGATCGAAATTGACACCCCAGTTCACAAGCTCCTTTATCTGTTCGGGAGCATTGCGTACAACTTGTTCAACGGCACGACGGTCGCTGATATAGTCGCCCGCAATCATAGTGTCCTCTATGTGCTTGTCGAAATTGTCAACTGCGAGATTAGTCACTGAGGCCACGCCACCCTGGGCAAACGATGTGTTTGCCTCGTCGAGCGAAGTCTTGCAAATGATGCACACCTTACC
>CAKQFF010000172.1 GCA_934230685.1 uncultured Prevotella sp.
GCTTTCGCAACATGCGAGGGCAATCGTCCACGAATTCGTATCTTCCAGATTATGAAGATGGAGGGCACAACGCTTTTATTATGTCATCAGAACAATATTGTCTCTCTATCCACGCCATCAACACCTCCACCGCGTATTGCTGTTCTTCTCTTGTAAGCTGCCTTCCGGCTGGTATATGATGCCATTTGAAGAAGCAGCCGCGGCAACAGCAGCCTGTGGCGTGTTGGGCAATAAATACGGGATGTCCTCTCATTGGAGTCTGCTTGCCGTCGTTGGGAATCACGGCAGGAGCGAGACGTTTGGCTACGAAATCCTCTGCATGTTTGCGGATTGTAGCCAGACCTTTCCCGGCAATATATTCCCGGTCTTTTTGCGAGAGATGGAATCGGCTGCGGAATGCAGATTTGGAAAGCCTTTCAAACAAATCCGTAAAGTCGTATTCTATTTTTACAGAAGAGTCATGCTCGTTGCTTCCGTTCAGCTCGGAGTTATTTTGAAAATCCTCTTCCTCCTCAGGAAATAAACTCAGTTCTACGTATTTCATTTTCTGCATTTTATATTTTATAGCAAAAATACAGTATTTTTGTAAATTTACAAACCAACATAGCAAAAAATGATAGAAAAGTAGTTACTTTGCACTCTCTAAAAACATAAATCATAAAAGACTACAGGTTTAGGTCTTGGTAGAAGATAAAATAATTATAAGCAGATAGAAATAATAATAAGTAAAAAGAAATATTGACATGGACAAAAACAAACAATTAGACAAGGTACGCGGCTCGCTTATAGGAGGAGCCGTTGGTGATGCACTCGGCTATCCAGTTGAGTTTATCTACTCGTACATGGATATAAAGAAGAGGTATGGCGAGAATGGCATTACCCGACTGGACACCACCCAATGGTGGCTGCCAGAAGGTGGGGTGGACGGCAAGGCATGGATCTCCGATGATACTCAGATGACTCTGTTCACAGCTTGTGGTTTGCTGAATGCTAAAAACCAAGGCTCAGCTCCCAAATATACTATTTGTGCGGCTTATCTTGAATGGTATTACACACAAATCGGCAAGAGATCAGGTCGTCATAAGGATTGCTGGATTGGCGATGTGTCAGAACTTAACAATCGTCGTGCTCCAGGCAATACATGTATGACTGCATTGCGAGACATCCTTATGGGTGCATCTCCTTGCAACAATAGTAAAGGTTGTGGCGGCATAATGCGTACTGCTCCTGTGGCGCTCTATGGTGCGGTATGGAGAGACACGCCCGAAGGTGAGCCTCTTGAAGGACGCATCTCCAACATTGAGGATGTGGACCGGCTGGCTGCCGATGCGGCAGAGATAACCCACCAGCATCCTCTCGGCTTCTTGCCATCGGCATTGGAGGCACACATCATCTATCGTATCTTGCAGAATGACAATACTACAGTAGACGACTTTAAGGCTTATTTGTCAGAAGGCTACGACACGTTGCTCTCTCTCTATCCAGATGAAGCTGCGAGCATTGCAGAACTGCGGGCTTTGACCGACAAGGCCATCAGTCTTGTAGATTCACCCGCATCTGATGTTGAGAATATCGAGGCAATTGGTGAGGGATGGGTGGCAGAAGAGACGCTTGCTATTGCAGTATATTGTACCGTTAAGTACTTCGACAACTTTGAGAAGGCAATGATAGCCTCGGTCAACCATAAGGGCGACAGCGACTCCATAGGAGCCGTGACAGGCAATATCCTTGGAGCTGTTGTGGGCTATGATGCAATCCCTGACTTCTTCAAAACCGACCTCGAACTCCATGATGTAATCCTCCATGTGGCAGACGACCTTTGGAGAGGCTGTACGACAAAGTATAAACCATAACAAAAATCAAATAAGGCAGTCTTTCCGAAAAAAACAAGGCGGACTTTCCGAAATAAAATAAAGCAGACTTTCAGCCTAATTGTCTCTCAGGGATAGAGTCAATCAGGTTGAAAGTCTGCCTTATAATTCTCCATGTATTTTCTAATTCCACATAATTTCTATTTTTGTTAATTTTACAAACAGAGTGGCGATATTATTTCATATTTGTTGACTTAGTTGCCAGTTATATTATAAATGTATTTCTTCGGGATTCGTTCGGGATTCGTTCGGGATTCGTTCGGGATAATGTGGGTTTGCTTGCAATACATAAAAAAAGGATGGCAAGGTGTTTTTTTCTACCTTGTCATCCCTTCTGAGGTATTATAGAAATGTTTCTACTTATTCTTCTCGTAATAGTCAATAGCAGCCTTCACGTTTTTCTGTATTGCTTTAGTGCTGAATGTAGCCCCGGTGCATCCGTCGATTTCGGTGCGTTCGGCAAGTTTCTTTGCCTTCGAGATCTTCAGGTTATTGTAGAGTGGCAGCAGAAACTGTTTCACGCGTGAGAAGTAGGGCACAGTTTCCTCATTTTTCAGAGCCACTACTTTCACAACCTTTCCGTTTTTGAAGTACACCTCAACTGGTGTGCCCTTGCGATAGCCTCTTGCTTTGCAGATAGTATTTGTGCGAACTGTACATGTTCCGTCGGCATGTCGCGTCATCACGTTGTCGGCTTGTATGGTGATGGCTGATAGGAGCAGCAATAATGTAGCTGCTCCTCTTTTAATACACTTATGTGTTGAAAAAAAACTCTTTGTCATTCTTCTTTTATTATTTCATAGTTACCTGTATGCGATTTCCTGTAGATGTGAGTTGTCGGCAGAAGTCGCGAATGTCGTCGGTAGTGAGGCTGTCGACCTTCTGAAGATAGTCTTTGTCGAAGTCGATGCCCTCGCGCAACTGGTGATAGCGCACGTATTCCCACCATCCATTGGTGAGCACGGCACGGTTATAGTTCTTGCGCTCATATTCCTTCACCTTCTGTAGCTGCTCGTCGGTGGGACCATCTGTGGTCATAATCTGCAGTTGCTTGTCGATTATAGGCAGCAGTTCGTCGTATTTGTTCGGGTCGCAACGGAAGCTTACGGTCATTGAGCATCCGTCGGCAGGATATTTCCAGAACTGTCCGTCCACGCTTACGCCGTAGGTGCCGCCCTTCTCCTCGCGCACAGTAAGGGTGTAAACCTCTCGCATTATTTGTGAGAGCACATCGAGCTTGAGGTCAGTATCGGCTGTGTAGGCTATTGGAGCTGAGTATACGATGTTGGTCTGTGCCGATGGAGTAGCCTTCTGCTTGCTGAACACCTTTGTCACTTGTCCCGGCTGAATGTCAAGAATGTATGGTCCTGGCTTGCAGTCGTTGTTGGTATTAGGCTTGCCTGGCAGACTTGCCACGTATTGGCAGAGCAGTTCCTCGAAGTCGTCCTCGCGTATGTCGCCAGTAATGATGAGGTTCATGCCTGCAAGATTGCTGAAGCGTTCCTTGTAGATTTGGTAGATGCGGTCGAAGTCCACCTCGTTCATTCGGTCGGCTGTGAGCGGCTGTGTGCGTTTGCGGTTTCCGTATACAGCAACGCGCAGCGAGTCGTTGTAGGTTACGTTGGGGCTCGCGTTGCGATTGCGCAACATCGACTGCTGTTTGGCTATCATATTATGGAATATGTCCTTGTCCTTGCGTGGATTGGTGAGGTACAGATACATAATCTGCAGCCATGTCTTCAAGTCGGATGCAACGCA
>CAKQFF010000173.1 GCA_934230685.1 uncultured Prevotella sp.
CGATAGCCAACGTTAGCCTCCATACCTATATTGCGCAGTGATGGACCATTCGACCAACTTGCACCACCCTCACCCATAGCACCAAGAAATGCGGGCGATATGAGCATATCCTTTACATCTTTAATATAAGCATCGACAGTTCCGTAGAGTTCTTGGTTGAACAAAGAGAAGTCGGCACCAACGTTATATTGTATTGTTGTTTCCCATTTCAGGTTGTCGTTGCCAGTCTGTGTGGTGCGGAAGCCTGATGGGAAAATGCCAGTGCCTTGACGGTAGAGGTCGTATGCGGTAGATGTTACACGGTCGGAGCCATAATCGGCAACATACAAGCCGTAGCGTGCTGTGTTGGATATCTCTTGGTTACCGGTCTTGCCCCATGATGCACGAATCTTAAGATCGTCTATCCATGATGCTTTGAGGTTCTTTGAAAGACGATAGCCAAGTGTAGCGGCAGGGAAGTTGCCATAACGGTTGTTCTTGCCGAAACGTGAGCTACCGTCACGACGTATGGTGAACGAGGCGAGAACGAAATCTTGCCAATTATAGTCAACCTTTCCGAAGAAAGATGCAAGCGAATAGCTTGAACCAATACCAGTGGCTCTCTCAATACCTGTTGCGGCATCTGGCCACATATAGTCCTTATCTTCAATTACGAATGACTGTGCGTATGCTCCCATATCCTCTACAGTCTGCTTGTGCAACTCCATACCGGCAAGCACCGTGAAGTCGTGGTCGCGTGCTATCTTGAAGTTGTAGTTGGCTGTATTACTCCATGTCCAACGCACGTCATCGTGGGCAGAGAGTGTGGTGCTCGGAATATCATTGTTCACAATGTCCGACTTGAAGGTGTGGCTCATTGAGTGAATGAACGAGTGATAGTAGTCTAGACCGAAGTTTGAGCGGAGCATAAGACCCTTGAGCGGTTTTACGTCAACGTAAGCATTACCGAAAACACGCCATATCTTCAAGGCATTGTCGCGGTTCATATACATCTCGCGCAAAGGGTTCTGACGGTCGCTCATGCCACCAACCGGACCTCCGAATGTTGTTCCATCCTCTTCGTACACGGGTACGGTAGGTGCCATCTTCAGCGCATTCTCCATAGGAGCGCAGTCAACTTGCTTAGAATAGGTTACTGTTGCATTCTCGCCTACACTTACTATCTTGTTGACATTGTATGTAGAGTTGAATCGTGCTGAGAAGTTTTCGAAGTTGGAGTACTTCAATATACCGTCGTTCTTCTTGTAACCTGCCGAGAAAAGACCTGTAAACTTGTCGGTAGCACCCGATAGGGAGAGGTCGTAGCTCTGCATGAAACCGGTGCGCGAAATCTCGTCAAGCCAGTCGGTGTCCGAAATGCGCATTGTTTTCTTGGCATTGATGTAACCATCGTATACACCATTGACGGTATATGTATTATAGTTGCCAGTAGAAGGGTCGTATGCCTTGATAGTGCGTCCGCTGGATGCGTTGAGATCGAGACCATAGTTACGTGCATAAGCCACGGGGTCAATGCCATCGTTGAGGGCTGCTTGTGCCATAGCTGTAGCATACTCGCGTGTATTGCAGAGCTTCATCATCGACTGCGAGTTGTAGAATTGTGCAGTGAGGTTTGTTGAGAAATCTACATTGAGTTTGCTGCCCTTCTTGCCTTTTTTTGTGGTGATAATGATAACACCATTGGCGGCACGCGAACCATATATAGATGCCGAAGCTGCATCCTTGAGCACTTGCATACTCTCAATGTCGTTCATGTTGAGCGAGTTGAGGGCTGTAGTTGTAGGCACTCCGTCAATAACAAACAAAGGGTCTTGTGATGAGTTGAATGAACCAATACCACGTATGCGAACAGTACCAGTGCCAATAGGCGATCCGTCGGTAGTGATGGTCATGCCTGGCACTTTGCCTTGCAAAGAGCGCATAGGGTCGGTATCTGCTGACGATTTGAGGTCTTTTGTGCTTACCACTGATACAGAACCAGTCAAATCAGCCTTGCGCTGCACTTGATAACCAGTAACAACCACCTCTCCGAGCAACTCTGAGTTATCTTGGAGCACAATCTTGAGATTCTCGCCAGCTTTCACCTCCTGGTCTTTGCATCCTATATAAGAGATGATAAGGGTTTCACCGGGTTTAACGTTCAACTTAAAGTTACCGTCTATGTCGGTCACTGTACCCATATTATTGGCTCCCTTCACTTTCACCGATGCGCCAATGATAGGCTCTCCAGTGTTGTCAGTCACCGTTCCGCCAATGCCATTAGTCTGGGCGTATGCGCCAGAGCCAGCAAGCATGAGCATACTTACTAAAGCTACTTTTGCTTTTTTCATAAGATATACGTTTTATGTTTTGGTTTAAGTTTTTATTTGTTCTCTGTATTATACCTAATAAAGGTTTTTAGCTTAACAAGAACTGCGTTGTTGAGGCTGCGTCTTGTTTACGCTTGCAAAGTTAGAGAACAAAATAAGAGTGATATTTCATGAATCGTTCACAAAATATCACTCATGTTACATGCAACAATCGTTGACGGTATAGTCAAAAATGTTGAGTTTTTTAATCAGGCTTTCCATTAAGCAGATTAATTGTCTCTGTAAATTCTGACACTAATTCCACAAAACAAGGGTTGTCTTTTCTTATGATTAAGGCAGCATAGTTCTCATTTTCTTCCTCATCATACACAACTTGAGGAAGAAATAGATATTCTTCTTTCTCATTATATATACTAAACCAATATTGGAACAAACGGCTGCGCATCTTCTGCATGCCGTCACCAGTTTCGCATATATAAAGAAGTGCAGCTTTATTTTTATTAAAGAACTCTTCTATTATTGCCAATATGGTCTCACGTACTTTAGAATCGCGAGGAGATTTTGTTCCTTTAGGGTTGGAAATGCCAAACTGATATACAATGCCAGACTGTAATATATCATCCCTTTCAAAGGTGATGAAGATTTCGGCATGATTATCTGTAACAAAACTAAAAGTACCTTTGCTGTCTTCTTTTCTTACTATATATTCAGATTTTCTATTAATATCCTCTAAAGAAAGATTTCTCATTACCATATTTCTATACTTACAGTATCAGTCCCTTGTTTGTCTTTGCAGCTTTCACGAACTAGACGCTCTAATTTTTCTGACATTTTGCGTTTTAGTTCTTTTGAAGCCTTCCATCGTTTTAAAGCCTCTTCGCGTGTCAATTTTGTTTTGTCCATATTGTTCCTCCTTGTTAATCGTTTAGCTAAACTTATTATATACATAATATATATGGTACAAAAATAACTAAATTTTCAATAGAACGCAAACTTATTCTTTGTTTTCTATTGAAAATTTAGTCATCTTTTATAAGTTAACTTAAACCTTCATTTCTTCTCTTACATCTGTTGGATACTTGTCGTACTGCTTTTTGAAGCACGACGAGAAGTAGCCTGGAGTGGCAAATCCCACTTCGTTGGCTATTTCAGATACAGTCTTGTCGGTTGTCTTTAGCAGTTGCATGGCTCGCTTTAGTCTTGTTTCGCGCAGTATCTCTATTGGTGTCATGCCCGTGAGGGCTTTAACCTTGCGGTAGAGCTGAACGCGTGAGAGTCCTATTTCGTCGCCTATAACCTCTAT
>CAKQFF010000174.1 GCA_934230685.1 uncultured Prevotella sp.
TGCCCACCTCCTTGCCGAAGCTCTGAAGGAGCTTTATCCCGGCATCCAGGTCGGCTTCGGTCCAGCTGTTGAGAATGGTTTCTTCTACGACGTTATGCCTAAGGAAGGCGACGTAATCTCTGAGAACGACTTCCCGAAGATTGAGGCTAAGATGAAGGAACTCGCCAAGAAGAACGAGCCTGTGGTTCGCCGTGAGGTGCCAAAGGCTGAGGCATTGGCTGAATTCCAGGCTGACGGTCAGGCTTACAAGTGCGAGCACATCGAGCAGGACCTTGAAGACGGCACAATCTCAACATACACTCAGGGCAACTTCACCGACCTCTGCCGCGGTCCGCACCTTATGAGCACAGGCTCTATCAAGGCTGTCAAGATCACAAGTGTTGCAGGTGCTTTCTGGCGCGGCGACGCTAAGCGCGACCAGATGACACGTATCTACGGTATCTCATTCCCCAAGAAGTCGATGCTCGACGAGTATCTGCAGATGCTTGAGGAAGCCAAGAAGCGCGACCACCGCAAGATTGGCAAGGAGATGGAGTTGTTCATGTTCTCTGAGCGTGTGGGCAAGGGTCTGCCTATCTGGCTTGCCAAGGGTACAGATCTCCGTCTGCGCTTGCAGGACTTGCTGCGCAAGCTTCTCAAGACTTACAACTATGAGGAGGTTATCACTCCGGGTATTGGTGGCAAGAGCCTCTACGTCACCTCTGGTCACTACGCTCACTACGGCAAGGATGCCTTCCAGCCTATCCACACACCCGAGGAGGACGAGGAGTATATGCTCAAGCCTATGAACTGTCCTCACCACTGCGAAATCTTCGCACGCAAGCCACGCTCTTACAAAGATCTGCCTTTGCGCATTGCAGAGTTCGGTACTGTATTCCGCTATGAGAAGAGTGGCGAGCTGCACGGACTTACACGTGTGCGTACATTTACACAGGATGACGCCCACATCTTTGTACGTCCTGAACAGGTGAAGAAGGAGTTTGAGAACATCATCGACATCATCCTCAAGGTGTTCAGCATCTTTGGTTTCGAGAACTACGAGGCACAGATTTCTCTCCACGACCCGAAAGACACAGAGAAGTATATCGGCAGCGAGGAGATTTGGGCTGAGTCGGAGAACGCCATCCGCGAGGCTTGCCGCGAGAAGGGTCTTGAGGCTCGCGAGGAAGTAGGCGAGGCTGCTTTCTATGGTCCTAAGCTCGACTTCATGGTTAAGGATGCTATCGGTCGCCGTTGGCAGCTTGGCACCATCCAGGTTGACTACAACTTGCCACAGCGTTTCAAGCTGGAGTACACTGCCGAGGACAACTCTAAGCAGACTCCAGTAATGATTCACCGTGCGCCGTTTGGTTCAATGGAGCGTTTCACTGCTGTGCTCATCGAGCATACCGCAGGTCACTTCCCATTGTGGCTTACCCCTGATCAGGTGGCTATTCTTCCTATCTCAGAGAAGTACAACGAGTATGCTCAGGAGGTTAAGAAGTTCTTCGACAAGCAGGGCGTTCGCGCTGTTGTTGACGACCGCAACGAGAAGATTGGCCGCAAGATTCGCGACAACGAGCTGAAGCGTGTGCCTTACATGGTTGTTGTAGGCGAGAAGGAAGCTGCCGAGGGTCTTGTTTCTATGCGTAAGCAGGGCGGTGGCGAGCAGGCTACTATGACTAAGGAAGAGTTTGCTAAGCGCATCAACGACGAGGTGGCTGAACAACTCAAGGCTGCTGAAGAGTAATACTTAAAGCAAAAATAAAAAATTGACGGGGATTAACGACTTGATTGAAAGGTCGTTAATCCCCGTTTTTTATGATACATACTCGAAGGAACAATATCTACGAAATAAGAATATTATTCATATTTTTCTTTTGAGAAATTAGCATTCACACGTTATTCTTTACCACTGCACTCCGCACACACTCCCTTAACCACAAACGATACAGAGTTGGCCTCAAATCCTGCGGGCAACTGTATCTCCGGCACATGAACATCCTCAAGGCAGAATGAGCGCTGACATGACTCACAATAGAAATGAACATGGTTCTCATCGTGATTACATGGACCATGATGCTCACACAGTTCATAATTCAAATGTCCGCGTCCGTCCTCAAAAGTATGAACAACATCATGCTCAAGAAACAGCGAGAGCACACGAAATATGCTCGACTTGTCCATGTAGAGAAGCCGAGATTCAAGACCCTTCAGACTCATCGGGCGATGAAGGTCGTGAAGGGTCTTAAACACTAATATTCTATTGGCAGTAGGACGCACGCCCTTGCTTGCCAGATGATCTACGATTTCAGTAGTAGTCATGAATTTTATTACATTATCAAACTTCCCACCTGATATACCACAGCCGACACAATCCAAGCCAGCACAGTGGTGTAGCAAGCCGCGAATATAGCCCATTTCCACGAGCCTGTCTCACCTTTTATTGCAGCTATTGTGGCAATGCAAGGGAAATAGAGCAACACGAAGAGCAGGAAGCAATATGAGGCAAGCGGCGTGATGCCGTCGGCAACCATCTGCTTCTGCAAGTGAGAATACGATTCCTCTGAGCCTTCCTCTGCCGCATCGTCGCTATGATAGAGGATGCCCATGGTAGAAGCCACAATCTCCTTGGCTCCCACACCAGAGATAAGTCCCACATCGAGCTTCCAGTCGAAGCCCTGAGGACGGAACACAGGCTCAATGACATGTCCTATGCGTCCGATATAGCTCTGCTCCTGCTGCTGTTCGCGCGAGAGTTGCTCATTATGTGGGAAATAGCCCAATGCCCATACTATCAGACTTGCCACAAGGATGATACCTCCCATCTTCTTTAGGTATTCCTTACCCTTCTGCCATGTGTGGCGACCAATAGCCTTGGCTGTAGGGAAACGGTAAGGCGGCAATTCCATTACAAAAGGAGTGTCCTCACCCTTGAACAGAGTCTTGCTGAACAGTCGGCTCATTATCACAGCCATAACAATGCCCACTATATAGAGCGACATCATTACTGAGGAGCGGTATTGCTTGGCAAACATAGTGCCTATAATCATAATGTATATAGGGAAGCGTGCCGAACAGCTCATCAGCGGAAGGATGAGCATAGTGATAAGGCGCGAGCGACGGCTCTCGATGGTGCGGGTTGCCATTACAGCCGGCACGTTGCATCCAAATCCCATGATGAGCGGAATGAACGACTTGCCGTGCAATCCCATCTTATGCATAAGCTTATCCATGATAAAGGCTGCGCGAGCCATATATCCAGAGTCCTCCATAAATGATATGAAGAAGTAGAGGATAAGGATTTGAGGCAGGAACACTATCACTGAACCCACACCGCCTATCACTCCATCTATAAGCATGTCCTTCAATGGACCAGCAGCCATGTGCTCCGAAATCATCGAGCCAATCCACTCCACGCCAGCCTCTATCCAGTCCATAGGATATTGTCCAAGCGAGAATGTGGCTTCGAACATCACCCATATCATAAGGATGAATATCGGGAAACCCACATATTTGTTGGTTATCACATTATCTATAAGGTGGGTCACTTGATAGGTGTCCTTCTTATTTCCAGTCTGGTAGCCTGCTTCTTGCAGCGC
>CAKQFF010000175.1 GCA_934230685.1 uncultured Prevotella sp.
GCATAAAGAGCGTAAGCGTGCGGTCGGCCTTCACCACAGCCTCCGTGTCGGCAACTCTCAGGGTTATGCCCGCCATACGGAAACTCTCGTTGTTCTGCCGTATCGAGGCAAAGAGTTCGGCAAGAGCAAAGCTCGTTATATGTAGCTGGAAGTCGCCCTGTCGCAGCTGAATCCAATGTGTGAGCTGTCGGTTGCATGCGTCTATCGAGTCGGTGAGTTGTGATATGTAGGTGAAACGGGAGTCGCGCACTTCCTTGTCCTCCGTTTTCTGCTCAAGGCACTTCACCTCATGAAGCATTCGCCCCACAAGCGGGGTCACCGTGGAGGCAAGCCACACCTTGGCCCTTTGCTCCACGTTGCGCTCGCGCATACGCTCCAGTTTACGCCTGCTCACATTATTGTTTTCCTCCTTCTCTTCTATTTCCTCCTCTATCCCGTCGTAAGAGCAGGCGCACATCCTGCGCCATTCCTCAAACGGCTGTCGCAACACCTCCATCGACGGCACTCCGCCGCGCTTGTTGCGCCAATAGCCAAAGTACACGAGCATCACCACCACCACGACAATAAGCAGAATCACAGCCACAATCATCACGTCGAGCTGCTGCAGCGAGTAGTCGAGCTGCTCGGCACGCGCCTCCAGGAATCGGTCCTGGCGTGTGCGTTCCTGCATGCCGAGGTAGATGTTGCGGTTGTAGTCGCTCTGCGGCTTGTTGTCCATAGCCGAATACACCATGCTCATCTGCTCGCGCACGGAAGCCACGAGATCGGGGGCGGCGTTTACAGCCGTGTCCTTGGCGAGAGCGTTCTCCAGGCACACCAATGCCGACTGGTAGTCGCAAATGGAGCGGTAGGCCTCCGACAATGTGCGCCAAGCACCTGCCGTCTGATACACATCGCCATACTGCTCGAACAGCGCGAGGGCACGCTGGGCAAGGTTTCCGGCAAGCAGACTGTCGGGCATCTGGTCGACATTCAGGAAGTCGAACTCCTGGAAATTGTCGGACATCAAGCGGCGGCGGTCGCCACGCACCTGCAGATGCTCGCTTATGGCTTGCAGGGAGTTGGCCTCCCAAAACACGTAGCGGTATTGGCGCGAGAGCAGATAGCAACGCATGAGATACTCAAACTCCGACTGCATCAGCTCGCCATGCGACGAGGCTGAAAGCACGCCGCCTGCTCCCACATTATAATAATAGGCGAGCAACTGGGCTGTGTCCTTGACGATTGGTCCCTCTGGGTCGATTTCCATCAACACCCTCGACGACTTTGTGCGTTGTCCGATATAATATAAATAGGTGGAGAGCACCACCGAATACTCCGAGCGCGCATAAACGGCCCTGCGCTTCTGGCGTGGCGAGAACAGATGCTCGTCTTCGCGTATACGATCCATGCACGCCTTGGCCCTCTCGCGGAAGTGATAGAAGTTCTTGCTGTCGGAACGGCGCTGGCAAAGACGCATTTGCTGCACATTGCCCACAAGCAGCTCTATCTGGTTGTCGGTGGCAGCCGCCATCTCGTTGAGCAGCGAGTCGGCCACATCGTAATGCATCTTGGCGATGCTGGCAAACGCAAGATTGTTCAGAGCCTCTGCCCTGCCGTCGGCGTAACCAAAGGCCTCGGCCTCGGCAAGAGCCTTAAGGGCGTAATGGCGGGTGGAGTCGAGATTGCGGTAATGGTAGCTGTAGGAAATGTCGTTGAGCCTGTCGGCAAGCGCATGGTCGGCCTTCTGCGTGCAGCCCAGGGCCACACACACAAAGATTATAGATAGAAATATCCGCTGCAACATGCTGCGCATAGGATTGTGAATGTTCATATTGTTCTGTAAGGTTTATCATCACAAAGTTAAGCATAAAAACTGCAATCCGCACACAATCATGAAATAAAATGCACGCGAGGCACAAAAAAAACGCTGTGCATTCGCACAATTAAAAAATTTTATGTTAACTTTGTAGGCAGTTTTTTTACAGGCAAACATTATTACCAATTACAAAGAATCTTGTCATTATTATTAATAGATGGAGAAAATCAGAATCAAAGACATTGCAGAAAGAGCAGGCGTCTCGGTAGGAACCGTCGACCGCGTGCTGCACAACCGCCCCAACGTTTCCAAGCCCGCACGCGAGAAAGTGGAGGCTGCGCTCAAGGACATGAACTATCAGCCCAACGTCTACGCAAGCGCATTGGCCTACAACAAGTCCTACGTGTTCTACATGCTCCTGCCCCAGCATGAGTCGGAGGCCTATTGGGAGGAAGTGGAGCAAGGCGTGAGAAAGGCCGTGGAGATAAGACGCGACTTCCACATCGACGTGAAGCTTGTCTACTATGAGCGGTTCAACAACGAGTCGTTCATCGCGGGCTACACCCAATGCCTTGAGGCCAACCCCAACGGAGTGATTATTGTGCCTGCCGACATCGAGGTGACCAAGGAGTTTGCCGACCGCATGCACGAGCGACAGATTCCCTTCGTAATGCTCGACTCATACATGCCCGACCTCAAGCCACTCTCTTTCTTCGGACAAGATTCTTTCTGCAGCGGATATTTTGCCGCCAGAATGCTCATGCTCATCGCCTCCAACGAAAAGGAGATAATGCTCTTCAAGCAGATCAAGGACGGACGCGTGACGAGCAAGCAGCAGATGAACCGCGAGGTGGGCTTCCGCCACTACATGCACGACCACTTCCCAAGCATCAAGATTACAGAGTTCTGCCTGCCTTTCAAGAGCACGCGCAGCGAATACGACGGCATGATACGCGATTTCTTCGCTACCCATCCTGACGTTCACCATTGCATCACGCTCAACTCCAAGGCCCACATCATCGGCGAATACCTCCTGCGCAACAACATGCGCGAGGTGCAGATTATGGGCTACGACATGGTGGCAAAGAACGCCGAGTGTCTGCGTCAGGGCAGCGTGTCCTTCCTCATTGCCCAACACGGCTACCAGCAGGGCTACTGCTGTGTCGACGCCCTTTTCAAGGCTATCGTGCTGCGCAAGAAGGTGCAGCCCGTCAACTACATGCCCATTGAGCTGCTCACTAAGGAGAACGTCGACTTCTACCGCCGCACACAGCTTTAAGCATATATGGCTTTCAAGCATGAATAGCTTTTAAGCACACAGATTTTAAACAAGATTATGACAAACAACAAGAAAGGACTCACGGCTCTCAGTCCACTCCTATTCTTCATCACCATCTACCTCGCGACATCGATTGTCTCGGGCGACTTCTACAAAATTCCAATCAGCGTGGCGTTCATGCTGTCGAGCATCTATGCCATAAGCATCCACTCCATCGAGCGCGGACTGAAGAAAAGCGTCAACGTGTTCAGCCGGGGGGCAAGCGCGCCCAACATCATGCTCATGCTGTGGATATTCATCCTGGCAGGAGCCTTTGCCAATGCCGCCAAGACTATCGGGGCGGTCGACGCCACGGTCAACCTCATGCTGTCGGTATTGCCCGACAACCTGGTGCTGCCCGGACTCTTCCTTGCCACCTGCTTCATCAGCCTCTCCATAGGCACAAGCGTGGGCACAATCGTTGCGCTGGTGCCTATAGCGGCTGGCCTGGCGCAGTCTACCG
>CAKQFF010000176.1 GCA_934230685.1 uncultured Prevotella sp.
GCTTCGGGGTGGTTGATAAGTATGCGGATAAGCTCACCGGCTGTGTAGCCGGCTCCGCCGAGGATTCCTATTTTCATCGTATATTATATAATTAATTCATCTCGGCTATCCTTGCACACCCTTCTGTGGTTAGGCCTCCTGCTCCTTCGGCATGATTATCATAAGCAGGATATAAGCGAGCACACCACTGAATGCCGTGCATACAGATAGAAGAACGTAAGCTACGCGAACAAGCGTAGGATCAAAATCAAAATAATTGGCAAGTCCGCCACAAACGCCACCGAGCATACAGTCGGTTGACGAACGCTGAAGTTTCTTATTCATAGTCGTATCGTTTTTTATTATTGTTATATGTATTTGACGTTACGACAAACTGAAAAGTTGCATTAACCGTGCAGATTATGACTTTTAGCCATAATCTGCCACACAGATTTAGCGTTTCTCATCGGGATGGATGCCATAGTATACACGGAGCGGAGTGGAGAGCACCTTGATGAAGCCCTTGGCTTCCTCGGCAGTCCAGCCATGCTGCATCTCGCCATACTCGCCAAGCTTCGACTTAAGCAGGTCGTCCTTGCTGTCCACACCCACTGTCTCGAATCCAAGAGGACGGAGCTTGAGGATTGCAGTACCGTTGACATTGCGCTGTGATGAAGTAAGCATAGCCTCGATATCGGGCATCACCGGCTCAAGATACTGGCTCTCGTGAAGGAACATGCCATACCAGTTGGCCACCTGGTCCTTCCAATACTGCTGCCACTTGCTCAGAGTGTACTTCTCAAGCAGGCGGTGGGCCTCGATGATAAGTTTAGGAGCGGCTGCCTCAAAGCCTACACGACCCTTGATACCGATAATGGTGTCGCCCACATTGCAGTCGCGACCAATGCCATAGGCAGCTCCAATCTCCTCAATCTTCTGGATGGCAGCCACCTTGTCGTCGAACTTCTCGCCGTTGACAGCCACTATCTCACCCTTCTCGAATGTTATCTTCAGTTCCGACTCATCCTCACGAGTCACATGCTTTAGATAAGCCTCCTCGGGCAATCCCTGGGTTGAGTCGAGAATCTCGCCGCCACAGATACTTGTACCCCAAATGCCAACGTTGTAAGAATACTTCAACTTGGTGAAGTCGGCAAAGAATCCGTTCTCATTGAGATAGTCAACCTCCTCCTTGCGCGAGAGAGCCTTGTCGCGTGTGAGCGTGATAATCTCCACACCTGGAGCCATGACAAGGAAGGTCATGTCGAAACGAATCTGGTCGTTGCCTGCACCGGTAGAGCCGTGAGCAATAGCGTCGGCACCAATCTCGTTGGCATAGCGGGCGATAGCAATAGCCTGGAAGATACGCTCTGAAGAGACAGAGATGGGATAGCAATTATTACGCATCACGTTACCATAAATCATATACTTCAACGACTTCTCGTAGTATTCCTGAGTAACGTCGAGTGTGACATACTGCTTTGCGCCAAGCTTGTAGGCGTTCTCCTCGTTGGCCTTAAGCTGCTCGGGAGAGAAACCGCCAGTATTGGCACACGCCGCGTGTACCTCATAGCCTTCCTTGGCAAGTTTCATAACTGTATAAGAGGTGTCGAGTCCTCCTGAAAATGCGACAACAACCTTTTTCATAATATTTTTCTTATTAAATATTAGTTACCCAATTTCTTTAATCTCTCCAGTACAGCCTCCGGCAGCTTAGCCGGCAAATGCTCTTCCGGATCATACAGCATACCAGTACAGATGCAATACTTACGTCCTGTACGCTTGAGCACATCCACATTGATGCATCCCTCGCATCCACGCCAGAAAGCCTCATCATCGGTAAGGTCGGCGAATGTCACGGGATGATAGCCCAACTGTGTGTTCATAGCCATCACGGCAGCACCGCTCGTAAGCGAGAATATCTTGGCATGAGGCCAACGTGTGCGGGCAAGAGTGAAGGTGAGATCCTTGATGCGCTTTGCCACGCCAAGACCACGAAACTTAGGGTCGACGATAAGACCCGATGTGGTGACATACTGTTTGTTGCCCCATGTCTCAATATAGCTGAAGCCCACAAACTCATCGCCATAAAGTGCAATTACGGCCTTGGCCTCCTTCATCTTGGTTGCCACATACTCATGTGTACGCTTTGCAATACCAGTGCCGCGCACCTTTGCCGCCTTTTCAATGGTATCGAGTATTATGTCTACATATTTCTCGTGTGATGCGTCGGCAACCATCACTGTTATATCTTCTCTATTCATAATCGTGTTTTGAGTTCTGAGTCCTGAGTTTTTAATTGTCGGCTTTGCCACAACAATTCAACATCCAACACCCAACATTCCACATTCTAAAAGTCTGCTTCCATTCCCGGGATTATAGTGCTGAGTCCCTTGATCACCTGCTCCTGACTCACACCCTCTTTTATCACGATAAAGATGGTGTCGTCGCCGGCAATAGTGCCTATAATCTCGTCGATATGACCATTGTCGATATTGTAGGCGATGGAACTTGCATAACCCGGACGGGTGCGTATGACACCCATGTTGCCCGAGAAATTGATTGAGCGATAGCCTGGGATGCGCAACATCTCCGAAGCCATGCGAGGCGTGGGCACACGCTTATACATTGTCTCGTTGGGCAGCACATATACGTATTTGCCGTTCATGCTTGCAGCCTTTGCCACCTTGAGCTGCTTAAAGTCGCGGCTCAGCGTAGCTTGTGTCACAGCATAGCCTTCCTCTGCAAGAGCGGCAAGCACTTCATCCTGACTTCCGAGTTCCTTGCTCGAAATGAGCATCTTCAATGTTTCTATTCTATCGCTTTTTAACTTCATAACTTGTATATGGATGTATATTTATTCGTTTACGGATGCAAAATTATGAATATTCGAATAATTATCCAAATAAATACGTATAAAAATACATACAAACAGTAAAAAATATACAAGAAATGACGTTTTTATGTATATTTATACAAAATAAAGGAGCTTATATACATAAGCTTTAGACTATAATATATTGAGTATGATTTGTATGCCTTTCTCTCACCGTCGCCATTCATGTTAGGCAACTCTCTTTCTTTTTACGTATTCTGCCATAGTAGCTCTAACTTGAAATGACCGTATCATGCCTTGAAACGACCGTATCATGGCTTGAAACGACCATATCATGCCATGATACGACTCTTTTTAAACACGTTCTCTTATACGAGTTTACCTTAATTTTTACAATATCATTGATAGATAGTATCAGATATGTAACTTTCCAATATTCCCCATTGTTAGTGTTATTCCTTCGTGAATGACAAACGACTGTCACGAATGGGAGTAACGGAAGCATCGGCATATAGAAGCGTCTTACCTTCTATTGATTCTTTCCACCAATTCATCTGGTGTAAGTATTTCCATCTTTGAGAATCCGAACCACTTTTTGCCTAAGTCCTTAATGGATGCTCCTATGTGATACACATCATCGTCTATACAAAGGAAGCGGTCATGTGATAAACGGAATATTTCAACATCAATCGGTGCATATTGAGCATTATGACGGTCTATGTCGAGTTGGAACTGACGGCTTATCTGC
>CAKQFF010000177.1 GCA_934230685.1 uncultured Prevotella sp.
TCTATTTATTTTATTATTGATTATTACGTTTATCTCCAAAAAAATCGTATCTTTGCACAATTATTACACATTATATAAGCAAAGATATGGAATTGATACTTAAATACTTCCCAAACCTCACAGACACACAGCGCACACAGTTTGCTGCGCTCAAGGCCCTCTACGAGGATTGGAACAGCAAGATAAACGTTATCTCGCGCAAGGACATGGATAATTTCTACGAGCACCACGTGCTCCACTCGCTCGCCATTGCCCACGAGATTAAGTTCAAACCTGGAACACACGTGCTCGACCTTGGTACTGGCGGCGGTTTTCCAGGCATTCCTTTGGCGATAATCTTCCCCGAAACTCAGTTCAAGCTCATCGACCGCACGGGCAAGAAGATTCGTGTGGTGAACGAGGTGGCCCAGGCTATAGGCTTGAAGAATGTAGTTGCACAGCAGCTATCGGGCGAGGAGGAGAAGGCAAAATACGACTTCGTGGTGAGTCGTGCCGTAATGCCCCTGCCCGACCTTGTGAAAATCATAAAGAAGAACATTGAGCACAAGAACCAGCACAACGCCCTGCCCAACGGTCTTATATGCCTTAAGGGCGGCAACTTGCAGGCTGAGACTCAACCGTTCAAGAAGATTGTGAGTCTTACCGAAATCCACGACATGTTCGGCGAGGAGTGGTTTAAGGAGAAATACCTTATTTATCTGCCGCTTTAAAAGATTGCAAGAAGCCGCTTTAATTACTTTGCAAGAAGTGGCTTTAATAACATTATTGAATAAAAAAGAAATATATGCTTAACATAGAAACATTCACATGCAACATGTTGCAGGAAAACTGCTACGTTGTGAGCGACGAGACCAAGGAATGCGTCATCATCGACTGCGGTGCCTACTACGAGGCTGAGAAACTCGCCATCGAGAAGTACATCAACGAGAACGGACTGAAGCCAGTACACCTAATAGCCACCCACGGACATCTCGACCATAACTTCGGCGACACATTCATAGCCAAGACCTATGGTCTGCCTCTCGAAATCGACTCTTCAGATGTTGCCCACATCAAGGGGGCCGACAAGCAGGCAGCCTACTTCGGCATCTCGCTCACAGAGCCTCTCGACATGGAGATAAAGACATTCACAATGGGCGACCACATCACCTTCGGCTCCCACGACATCGAGGTTATCGAGACTCCGGGACATTCTATGGGTAGCGTGGTGCTTTACATCAAGGATGAGAAGGTGGCCTTCACGGGCGACACTCTGTTCCGCGGCTCTATCGGACGTACCGACTTCGAGGGAGGCAGTATGCTGATGATTATCCAGAGTCTGCGTATGTTTGTACAGTTCCCCGACAACATTAAGCTTCTCCCCGGTCACGGTCAGGAGACTACTATGGGATACGAGCTTGCCCACAACCCTTATTTGGATAGATAATACAGAAAGATTTGAAAACAGAAAAAATAATACTTGGTATCGACCCTGGCACCAATCTTATGGGCTATGGCGTGCTGCGAGCCACGGGCAACAAGGCGGAGATGATGGCGATGGGCGTAATCGACATGCGCAAGGATACCGACCCTTATCTTCGCCTTGGCAAGATACACAGTCGCGTGACCGAAATCATCGACCAATACCTACCCGACGAAATGGCTATCGAGGCCCCATTCTTCGGCAAGAATGTTCAGTCGATGCTTAAGCTTGGCCGCTCGCAGGGCGTGGCTATTGCTGCAGCCGTGGGGCATAGCGTGCCTGTGCATGAGTATGCGCCGATGAAGATAAAGATGGCCATTACCGGACAAGGTTCCGCCTCGAAGGAGCAGGTGGCTGCCATGCTCCAACGTCTGCTGCGACTCAACGCCAACGAAATGCCTAAGTTCATGGATGCCACAGATGCCCTGGGCGTGGCCTACTGCCATTTCATGCAGCAAGGACGTCCCGTGACCGACACTCACTATAGCGGGTGGAAGGATTTTGTAAAGAAGAACCATATTAGTTATTAATTATTATATACGACCAGAATACCACACCAACAATTCTGTGTCATCCGTGAAATCGGTGGAAAATATTTATCAGAGAGGTTATTACTAAAGAAAATTTCAAATTCAGGATCAAAACCAATAACTTTATGCAGAAAATAATCGATATCAACAACGGCATTACTCGCATGCCCGATTGGCGCATGCGCGAGCCTGTGAACTTCACACTTTGCGACGGCGAGAACATCGCCATAATGGGACCCAACGGCGGAGGCAAGTCGATGTTTGTAGACATTCTCACGGGTAAACATCCCTTGCTTGGCGACGCCATAAAGTACGACTTCGCTCCTTCCACACACCAGTATATTTCCGACAACATCAAATACGTGTGCTTCAAGGATACATACGGAGGCGACAACGACTCCACCTATTATCTGCAGCAGAGATGGAACCAGACCGAAATAGACCCAGAGACTGCCACAGTAGGCTCACGCCTTGAGTCGGAATACAATGCGGCAGGCGAGAACACAGAAGAGCGTCGCGCCTTGCAGAAGCACATCTACAATCTCTTCGGACTCGACTCCTTGCTCGACAAATACGTCATCCTTCTTTCAAGTGGCGAGCTGCGCAAAATGGTCATAGCCTCCTCCATCTTCTCGCAACCCAGACTGCTCATCATTGACAATCCATACATCGGTCTCGACAAGGAAGCCCGTATACAACTCACCAACCTCCTGCAGACTCTCTCCACAGAACACGGCATTCAGATTATGCTTGTGGTGAACCGCACGAAGGACATTCCTGAGTTCATTACTCATGTGGTTGAGGTGAGCGACATGACCGTTGGGGAAAAACTCACACGCGAGGAATATATGAAGAAATCAGATAAGGCTTTGACTGACAATAAGACCGAAAATACAGAAAATAAAGTCGAAAAAACTGACAATAATGATTCTACGACAGACGATGAATTAGAAACAACCGAAAAATCCGCCACCGATCTCCTTTCCAAAATTCTCAACCTTCCCTATAAGTCCGAGGAATACCACGCCACCAACGTTGTCGACATGCACGGCGTGAACATCCGCTACGGCGAGCGCACCATCTTGAAGGACCTCGACTGGACTGTGCGCAACGGAGAGCATTGGGCTTTGACCGGACGCAACGGTAGCGGCAAGTCGACACTACTGAGCCTTGTATGTGCCGACAACCCACAGAGTTACGCTTGCGACATCACCCTCTTCGACCGCGCCCGTGGCTCCGGCGAGAGCATTTGGGACATCAAGAAGCACATCGGCTACGTGTCGCCCGAGATGCATCGTGCCTTCCGCAGCAACGTCACCACCGAGCGCATCGTGGCTAGCGGATTCAGTAATGCCGTGAGCCTATACGTCAAGCCCGACCCCAAGCACCATGCCACCTGCCTCTTCTGGATGCGCGTCTTCGGCATAGAACATCTTGCCCAACAGAGTTTCCTCAAGCTCTCAAGCGGCGAGCAACGCCTTGTGCTCCTTGCCAGAGCCATGGTGAAAGACCCCGAGCTACTCATCCTCGACGAACCTCTCCACGGTCTTGACGAGC
>CAKQFF010000178.1 GCA_934230685.1 uncultured Prevotella sp.
TCCTCCACAGCCTTCAACACAGCGCAACCCGGCTCATGAGTGTGGGTGCAGTTGTTGAAGCGGCAGTCCTTGGAGAACTTGAAGATGTCCTTGAAATAGCTTGTCAGCTCTTCAGGCTCTATGTCGAACGTGCCGAAACCCTTAATTCCCGGAGTGTCGATAAGGTAGCCACCCTCGGGCAACTCGAGCATCTCGGAGAACGTGGTGGTGTGCATACCTGTGTTGTGGGCGTCTGAAATCGACGATGTGCGCAGGTTGGCGTCGGGCAGAATATGATTGATGAATGTCGACTTGCCCACTCCACTATTGCCGCTCAGCAGCGTTATCTTGTCCTTGAGCATTGGCGACACAGCGTCCATGCCAAGGCCGGTAGTGGCAGAAACAGCCAAGCATTTGTAGCCCACTGTCTCATACAGCTTCATCATCATCTCCTGATAGTGGCGTTCCTCCTCCGAGAGAATGTCGGTCTTGTTGAACACAAGCACCGTAGGCACACTGTAAGCCTCGGCAGTAGCGAGGAATCGGTCGATGAAGATGGTGCTTGTCTGGGGATAGTTGACTGTGACAATGAGGAAAGCCTGGTCGACATTGGCGGCAATGATGTGGCTCTGCTTGCTCAGGTTTTGCGACTTGCGTATGATGTAGTTGCGGCGGTCGCAGATGGCTGTAATAAAAGCTGTGCCCTCCTGATTGCGCACTATCTCCACATTGTCGCCCACAGCAACGGGGTTGGTGCTGCGTATTCCCTTAAGTCGGAAGTTGCCCTTAATCTTGCAGTCAACCGTGGCTCCATCGGTGGTACGCACAGTATACCAACTGCCGGTGTTCTTGATTACTAATCCTTGCATCCTTATTCTTTTTTATATAAAATACAAAAAGGTAAAAGAGTAAAGCCCTTTTACCTTTTATATTTCTTATTACACAGTCATAATCTCCTTCTGCTTGGCGGCAAGCAGATCGTCAACCTTCTTCACAAACTTGTCGTGAATCTTCTGAAGCTCGTTCTCGGCATCCTTCTCAAGGTCCTCAGACAGTCCGTCCTTGATAGCCTTCTTAAGCTTGTCCTTAGTATCCTGACGTGCGTTGCGGATTTCCACCTTAGTGCGCTCGCCAATCTTGTTGCACTGCTTCACGAGTTCCTTGCGGCGCTCCTCGGTAGGCTGAGGAATGCCAAGGCGAATAATCTCGCCGTTGTTCTCAGGAGTGATGCCCACATCGCTGTCCATAATAGCCTTCTCGATCTCACGAATCTGCTTCTTGTCGAAAGGACGGATGGCAATAGTGCGTGGGTCGGGCACTGTAACGTTGGCAACCTGGTTCAATGGCACCATCGAACCCCATGAGCTAACTCGCACACCGTCGAGAATAGCCACATTGGCGCGTCCGGCACGGATGCGTGCAAGCTGCTCTTCCAAGTACATAGCACCCATCTCCATGCGCTCTTCTGCGCCGCTCAATGTTTCTTTTACGTCTAACATATTAATGTAGTATTAGTTTCAAAATTGTTTTAGTGACATTCACTTTGCAAATTTAGCGAAAATACTTGATATTGCGAATAATCAGAGGCAAAATACATTACAAATGTTTGTACTTTTAGAATAAATTGGATAAATTTGCAGTCAGAATATAATTATTAAATCAACAAACTATCAAAACTATGGGAAAATTTTCCAAGCGTATACCTCTTCCTGCTTTGGCTCTGATGATGCTCACTGGTGCAGCAAATGCCGAGAACATCAGTGTGTCAACCCCCAAGACATCGCTCGTTGTTGATGCAACAAAGGGAGGCGCATTCAAATTCGTGTATTATGGCGACAAGTTGTCGGATGCCGACATTGCCTCTCTGCAGGCAGGCGGCACAGCTGGCAAGGACGCTTATCCTGTGTATGGCATGATAGGCGAATCGGCTGCTGCCCTTTCGGTGCGTCATGCCGACGGCAACATGACTCTGGAGATGGATGTAGACAGCTACACCACCACAACCGAGAACAACGCCAAGGTGCTGAAGGTTAAGCTCAAGGACCGCGTCTATCCGTTCTACGTCACTGTGTGCTACCGTGCCTACAACGATGTGGACATTATAGAGATGTGGACAGAGATAAACAATGGCGAGAAGACAACCGTCACTCTCTCGCAGTTTGACTCTGCCTATCTGCCCATACGCCGTGGCAACGTGTGGATGTCTCACTTCTACGGTGCGTGGGCCAACGAGGCGCAGCTCTCGGAGGAGGAACTAAAGCCTGGCACATTTGTAATTGAAAACCGCGACGGAACACGCAATGCCCACACTTCTCGTGGCGAGGTTATGTTCTCGCTCGACGGTAAGGGGCAGGAGAACACGGGGCGTGTAATCGGTGCCGCTATCTGCTATTCGGGCAACTACAAGCTGCGTGCCGTGACCGATGAGTCGGAATACCACCAGTTCTTTGCCGGTATCGACGACTACAATTCGGAGTATCACTTGGCCAAGGGCGAGACTTTCACCACTCCCGTGACTGCCTTCTCCTACAGCAAGGAGGGAATGAGCGGAGTGAGCCGCAACTTCCACAGCTGGGGACGCAAGTATAAACTGATGAACGGCAACCGCGAGCGCAAGATTCTGCTTAACTCTTGGGAGGGTGTTTACCTTAACATCAAGGAACCGGAAATGGCGCAGATGATGGCAGACATAAAGTCTATGGGCGGCGAGCTCTTCGTTATGGACGACGGATGGTTTGGCGACAAATACAAGCGCAGCATCGACAACTGTGCGCTCGGCGACTGGGTAGTGGACAAGGAGAAACTGCCACACGGCATCGAGGGGCTGCTTGCAGAAGCAAAGAAATTGGGCATTAAGTTTGGCATCTGGCTTGAGCCTGAGATGTCGAACACAAAGAGCGAGCTCTTCGAGAAGCATCCCGACTGGGTGATCAAGGCTCCAAAGCGCGACCTAAAGTGCGGACGCGGCGGCACTCAGGTGGTGCTCGACCTTGGTAATCCTAAGGTGCAGGACTTCGTGTTCTCTATCGTCGACGACATGATGACGAAGTATCCTGAGATTGACTACATCAAGTGGGATGCCAACATGAACATCTCAAACCACGGCTCACAGTATCTTACAGCCAACAACCAGAGCCACCTCTACATCGAGTATCACCGCGGTTTCGAGAAAGTGCTGCAGCGTATACGCGCCAAATACCCCGACCTCACCATCCAGGATTGCGCTTCGGGTGGTGGACGTGTCAACTGGGGCACACTGCCCTACTTCGACGAGTTCTGGACAAGCGACAACACCGATGCCCTGCAGCGTGTATACATGCAGTGGGGAACCAGTTACTTCTTCCCTGCCATCGCTATGGCTTCGCACATCTCCAACGCTCCCAACCATCAGACAGCACGCACCGTGCCTTTGAAGTATCGCACCGACGTGGCTATGAGCGGACGCCTCGGCATGGAGATTCAGCCTAAGGTGCTCAACGACGAGGACAAGGAGCAGTGCCGCAAGGCTA
>CAKQFF010000179.1 GCA_934230685.1 uncultured Prevotella sp.
GTGGATGGGGCCACCTGCCATGTGGTGTCGCCAATGGTGGCGCGCGAAGGCAGCACGTCGATATAAGCCGTCGACACCCCCTCGTCGTCCTTGGCAAAGACGGTGCTTGCGTTTATCACGCCCTTTAGGGAATGGCGCTCGTTGTTGCGGAAACTCAGCGATGTGTTCAGATGGTTGTCCGAGGCTCCGGCGTTGATTTGCAGGGCCATGAATCTGCCTTTGCGTGCAAGCTTTTTAATTCGGATGTCAGCTTTCAGAGTGTCGCTTGGCGACTCGATGTTGATGAAGGCATCGCGGAATTTGTTGCCGTTGTAGGTGAACGAAGGCACGTCGCACCACAGGTTTATCTTCTCTCGCTTGTCGTCCAACTCGCCGTTGATGTTCAGCGGACGGTGTATTTCGAGCGGAATGCCAAGCAGGTTTTTCATCCATTGCGTGTCTGAAATCGAGGCGTTGATGGTGAAGTCGTTGTATTCCTTTTGTGGTTGTCGTGTCAGTCCGGGGATGGTGGGCAACTTGCTTGCCACCATGTTGAGCACACTTCGTGCTATGGTGTTGTAGTTGAAGCGTCCGTTGATGTTCACGGTTCCAAAGTCGCTGTCGAGGTCGAGGTAATGGTTGTCGCCCTCAAAGCCGGTTTTTACGGTAACGTTGCTTAGAGCGTATTCCTTTTCCGGCGACTGCATGGTGAAGTCGCTTATTTCAACCATTCCGTTGGCGTTGTTGATGTTGTTGCCCTTGATGTCGCAGTTGATGTTGGCTGCAAACGCAGTCGACTGCCATTTAGGGGTGAGCTTGAGGGCGTTAGGCGCAAAGTTGTTGATGGATGCTTCCACCTTTAGCAGGGGCGTCCTGCCGGCGATGTTCAGCAATCCGTTTACGGCAATCTTGGCGTTAGGGTCGTCGATGTCCACCTTTCCCTCAACAACTTTATTTCGGAAGGAAGCGTTGAGTCGTATGTCGTTGTACTTATAGCCGTTATAGTCGAAATCGTACACGCGTCCGGTTGCCGCCAAATTATCTTTTGACGTGCCTTGCATATTAAGATTGGCCGACACGTGTCCGAGTTTTTTGTCGTCGGCAAGTTTGCCCACATCAAGTCCTTTTGTCTCGACGTGTGCGGTAATGTTCTGGTTGATTTTGTTGAGTGCTAACTTGATGTCTCCCAATGAGGTTGAGAGTTTCGCGCTTGCGGTCAGCTTGTTCTTGCTGCCTCCAGCGTAGCCAGTGAGGTGGATGTCGCCAATGCGTGTCACTATGGCAGGCACTTCTTTCCCGGTGGCGGTTGCCACGATTGATGCGATGGCCTCGCGGTTGGCGCGTAGCTCGCTCACGTTGGCAAACCATGACATTCTTTCCTGGAAATTCTTTATGCCGCCAACTGCTCTAAGCCGCAGATTGTGCTTGTCGTTGGCCAGTTCCAGTCGTGTCACGTTAAGTTGCGACCCCGTGCCGTTGAAGTCGGCAAGCAGGCTTATAGGCTCTTTTGCCCCTCCAAGTTTTGGCACAAATCCTGCAAGGTCGGCAAGGCTTATTCTTGGGGCGTTGATGCTTCCGTTGAAAAGCAGCGAGGGCATTTCTATCTTGCCGTCCTTCTTGCGGAAAGAGGCCGTGATGTTTTGGGATTGAATGATGGTGGAGGGCAGCTCGATGTTGAAGTCCTTGATGCTTGCGCCTGTTGGCCCGTATATTGCGTGCAATGACAGCGACTTCAGCTTGAATCCGCAACGCTCATCAAAGGCGATGCGCTTCACCTTCACGTTTAGCGAATCGTCGGTAATGCGGTTTATAATAATGTGTGCGCTGATGTTGTGGGCGTCGATGTTGTCGGGCGAGAATTTTCCTGAGTTGTTGGCACGCGCCAATACGCGCCAGCTCACAGAGCCGTTGCGTATGATGAGCGAGTTGATTTGCAGGTCGAGAGGTGTTTTCTGCTTTGTGGTGTCCTTGGAGGCGAGTGAGTCGACGACAAACTGGAAATTTGGTTTGGACTCGGATGTGGCTTTGTAGAGATTGGCTTGCAGGCCGAAGAATTGTGCCGAGGTAATCTCTATTTCTCCGTTGGCAAGCGCCAACAGGTCTATTTTCACCGATATGCGCGACACTTTGAGCATTTGCTCGCCCTGCTGGTCTTGCATTTCAGAGTCGTCGATGATAAGGCGGTTGATAAATCCAAGGTCAACTCTGCCAATATTAACCTTTGTGCCAAATTTTTGACACAAAGCGTCGGCTACACGTTCTCCTACGAATGTCTGTATGAAAGGAATGTGCAGCAGAATCACGATAGCTGTGTAAAGACCGATGATGGTCCAGATGGTTATGTTTATAATGCGCTTTAACACGTGGAATACCTATTGTTTGTTCTTTATCAAATAGATTTACAAAATTACTGAAAAACATTGACAACTACAAATAATTATTATGAAAACGTGAGCGATGTACTTAAAAATGCCACATATTCACCATTTTCCATCAAATATTATTTGCTCAAATAGCATTAAATGAAAAATTTTTGTTTACCTTTGTAGCCAACAATTATTAACAAAGAAAACTATAAAGCTAATAAACAAATAAAAAACTAATCATTAATAGTATGAAAATGAAACGCGTATTGTCGTCGCTGCTTTGTGCTGCCGCGATGACTGGTGCGATGGCACAGACTGCCCTGCCCAACGAGACAGAGGAGCAGAAAGACAAGCGTATGGAATGGTTCGACCATGCCAAGTTTGGAGTTTTTATCCATTACGGCATTTATGCTGTGAATGGCGTGTCGGAGAGTTGGTCGTTCTACAACAAGTACTTGCCGTATGAGCAATACATGTCACAATGCTCTGGCTTCACAGCCAAGAACTTCGACCCAAAGGCGTGGCTCGACCTTATCAAGGAGAGTGGTGCAAGATATACTGTGCTCACAACCAAGCACCACGACGGTGTGGCTCTGTGGGACACCAAGTATAGCGACCTCAACACCGTTAAGTCGACAGCTGCCAAGCGCGACATTGTGACTCCGTTTGTCAAGGAAGTGCGCAAGCACGGACTCAAGCTCGGACTCTACTACTCGCTCATCGACTGGTCGCACCCCGATTATCCTAACGTTTCTCGCACAGATACTCGCTACGACGTGAAGGAAGATCCAGCACGCTGGCAGAAATTCCTGAAGTTCGACTTCGACCAGCTCGGCGAGCTTAATGCCTACAAGCCAGATCTCTATTGGTTTGACGGCGACTGGGAGCAGACAGCTGAGACTTGGAACGCCAAGGGAATGTCGGAATTCCTGCGCAAGGCCAACAAGAATGTCATAATCAACTCGCGCATACAGGGTTATGGCGACTATGCCACTCCTGAGCAGGGTGTGCCTGTAGTTCGCCCGCAGGACAAGCATTGGGAACTTTGCATGACTATGAACGACTCGTGGGGCTACCAGCATGCCGACAACAACTATAAGTCGCCCTACATCCTTCTGCGCACATTTGTCGACTGTCTGTCGA
>CAKQFF010000180.1 GCA_934230685.1 uncultured Prevotella sp.
GAAATCAAATGCCATGAGGTCGGAATAGGCGAGTCCGGTGTAACACTGGAAGAGGAAGAGGTCGCGCGCCTTGACGAGGTGGGGAGTGGCGACGGTGAGGGAACGGATGGACTCGAACTGCTCGATGGTGAGGCAATCGACGTACTGCTTGTCGCCTCGGGAAATACGGAACGGCAATTTCTTGTATGGATTCTCGCTTATGAAGCCGTCAATAACTGCATCGGAAATAAACAGCTTGAGATACTTGTGGTAGTTGTAAATTGTAGACTGCTTTGTACCACGAGTATGAAGATACTCGTCCATTGCACGAATGCTGGCTACAGTAAGTTCGGAGAAAGAACGTATCTTACCCCATGAGCGAAGAAAGCGAGTAAAGACACGGTAGCGTCCTTTGGTGCTTTCGGCAACACGACGCTTGACGGTGCGCTGCTCACAGTAAGTAGGAAAGTCCACACGATTTATATCGCCAAGAAAAAGGTGCTCGATGGATGCAAAGTCAAAATTGTCGTCTTCAAAAGACATGTTTACAATTTTGTTTCCTTTAGCTCTAACCGCTACCAGACGTTGGTTTAACTCGTTTTTCTCAGGATGGCGCACAATCTTGCCTTCACGAGAATCCCATTGATTAGGAAGTATTCTTATTCCTAATGAGAAATACTTTTGTTTGCGGTTAAATGTAAAGCGAGCTTCCAAAGTAGCGGGTCTACTTGCTGAGGCAACGTTCCTTCTGTCGTAAATAATGTTAAAATTTAAATTTGACATAATGCGCAAAAATTAAATAGTTATTTCCAATTTTCGGGAGTCTCAAATCGCGCAGGTGTAATACATTTTTGAGAAGGTGTAATACATATGTAATACATACCACTCAAAAAACGACTTCAACAGCACGGGAAAGCCGATATATACAGATGTACCCGAGCATTGCGAAATAAACTGGTTTATAAACGAGTTTACGCATTTAACCTTTTTACTATCAACAACTTACATAATGCAAAATACCGCCAATTACTTGATTTAAAAGTAATTGGCGGCACAATCAGAATTTGAAGCAATCTGCTTTGAAGTGATCTCGTTGGGGTTCGAACCCAAGACCCACAGCTTAGAAGGCTGTTGCTCTAATCCAACTGAGCTACGAGACCATGTCTTCAAATCGAGTGCAAAGGTAGTGTTTTTTTTTGAAACGCCAAAAATTTTTACGCTCTTTTTTGCTTCTTTTTCTGATTGTCAGCTTTCTTTTATATATTTATTTTTTTTATTATAAGAAATCTATTCCTCACCCCTCAATACCGGCAGCGAAATATGATATTTCACAGCTAATATGCGGATGAGGACGATGAGAATGAAGGCGATGATGACGGAGATTGTCATGTCGCAACCCCACTCTACGAGTCCCCAATAGGCAAGACCGCCCACGACGCTCGCCATAGCGTAGATTTCCTTCTGGAATATCACGGGGACGTTGTTGAGCAACACGTCACGCACCACGCCACCTGCCGAACCAGTTATCGTGCCCATTATTATCGCCACCCAGAAGGGATGTCCGCAGTCAAGGGTCTTCTGCAATCCTGCCACCGTGAAGAGGGCAAGACCGAGCGTGTCGAAGAAGAACCACGTGTTGTCGAGACGCTTGAGCGAACGGGCAAATATTATCACAAACATCTGAGCGAGGAACGTACAGATGATGTAAATAGAGGAGGTCATCCAGAATGGAGTAACGCCGAGCATCATGTCGCGCAACGTACCGCCGCCTATGGCGACAGCAATGCCACAGACAAAACCGCCAAACCAGTCGAAGTGCTTGGCTGCCGCATGACGTATACCGGAGATTGCAAAAGCGAAGGTGCCGAGAAACTCAATTACATTGAGCAACGGACCATACAATTCTTCGTGTGGTATCATATATCTTATGGGTTCACTACATTTACCGGATTACCACTCAAGAATTCCTTTATATTGTTCTCGGCTATATCCATCAGGCGCAAGCGTGCCTCAACTGTTGCCCATGCCACATGAGGAGTGATGAAGGCGTTAGGCTCGCGGAACAAGGGGTTGTCGAATGATGGTGGCTCCGAGCACATCACGTCGGCGCAATAGGCTCCGAGTTGGCCTGTGTGCAGAGCTTCTGCCACATCATGCTCATTGACAAGCGGTCCGCGTCCGGTGTTGACGAGGATAGTGCCCTTGCGCATCTTGCTAAGGCTCTCGGCATTGATTATCTCGCGTGTGGAGTCGGTAAGGGGGCAATGCAAGGAAATGATGTCACAAACCCCGAGAAGGCCCTCGAGTGTTGTCTTCTGGATTCCTTCGGGCAGCTCGGTGGCAGCCTTGCTTGTAAGCGCAAACACGTCCATGCCGAAGTCACGTGCTATGCGAGCTACTTTCATTCCTATGTGTCCAAGTCCGACTATGCCTATTGTCTTGCCTGCCAACTCAATGAGAGGCTTGTCCCAATAACAGAAGTCGGGACATCTACTCCACTCGCCGTCGCGCGAAGCACGAGCATAGTGGTCGACTTGGTTGGTGACATTAAGGATGTGGGCGAAGGTCATCTGTGCCACGCTGTCGGTGCTGTAGGCTGGGATGTTGGTCACGACGATGCCGTGTTCCTTTGCAGCTTGCAGGTCGACAACATTATATCCTGTTGCCAATACGCCAATATACTTGGTGTTTGGTAGGCGTGAGATTATCTCGGCATCAAATACAGTCTTATTGGTAAGCACAATCTCTGCGTCTCCCACATGGGCGAGCACCTCTTCGGGCATTGTGCGTGGATAGACAGTCAACTCTCCGAACTGCTCTATCTTTTCCCAGGAAATGTCGCCAGGATTGACGCCATTTCCGTCCATTACTACAATCTTCATTTTTTATTTTTGTTTTAGTTGATGAAATTCATATTTTTAATTGGAGTTGAGGAGTTAAGCATTAAGGATAAGGAACAACTCCTTCAATTTCTTATTCCTTAAATCTCTCTCCCCACAGCCTCAGCATCTGCTGATACGACTTCTCCTCGGATGGTGAATGCTGCGCATGCCAGATGCGCGTGTTGCCAGCCAAGGCATCGGGCAAGTATTGCTGCTCGACAAAATTGCCCGGATAGTCGTGCGAATATTTATAGCCGTCGTGATAGCCAAGATTCTTCATGAGCTGCGTTGGGGCGTTGCGCAGGTGCAGAGGCACAGGCAGGTTGCCGGTTTTCCTCACCAGTTCCAAAGCTGAGTTAATGCCGTTGTAGGCAGAATTGCTCTTGGGCGAGGTGGCGAGATAGACTGTGGCTTCGGCCAGAGGAATGCGTCCCTCTGGCCATCCTATCTTCATCACGGCATCAAAGGCGGCATTGGCAAGGAGCAGAGCGTTGGGATTGGCCAGGCCGATGTCCTCGGCAGCCGAGATGACAAGCCGTCGGGCTATGAATTGGGGGTCTTCGCCGCCCTCTATCATGCGCGCCAT
>CAKQFF010000181.1 GCA_934230685.1 uncultured Prevotella sp.
CGACCATAATGCCATGGCTTGTGTCAAGCATTATGCCCTTTATGGTGCGTCGGAGTCGGGACGCGACTACAATACTGTCGACATGAGTCATGTGCGTATGTACAATCAGTACTTTGCTCCTTACCGGGCTGCTGTCGAGGCAGGGGCTGGCTCATTCATGACATCGTTCAACATTGTCGACGGCATACCAGCTACAGCCAACAAATGGCTTATTGACGATGTGCTGCGCAAGGAGTGGAAGTTTGACGGCTTTGTTGTAACCGACTATGGCTCTATCAATGAGATGATGTCGCATGGCGTGGGCAATCCTCTTGACAATACCGCCAAGGCTCTCAAGGCTGGCACCGATATGGACATGTGTTCGGAGGCGTTTGTCTGCAATCTTAAGACCTGTATTGAAAAGGGTACTGTGAAGGAGAGCGACATCGATCAGGCTTGTCGCCGTGTTCTTGAGGCTAAATACAAGCTCGGACTCTTTGACAATCCATACCGCTTCTGCGACCCTAAACGTGAGAAGACGGAGCTTTATACAGCTGCCAACCGTAGCGTTGCACGTGATATGGCTGCCGAGACTTTTGTGTTGCTCAAGAACCAAGACAATCTGTTGCCACTCAAGAAGCAAGGCACTGTGGCTCTCATAGGTCCGCTTGCCGACACACGCAACAATCTGCCTGGTTCCTGGTCTACTGGAGATAAGCCTGAGAAGTATTCCACTCTGCGCGAGGCTATGACCCGTTGTCTTGATGGCAAGGCTACTGTGCTCTATGCCCAGGGTTCCAACATCTATCTCGACGAGAAACAACAGAAAGAGATAGAGTTTGGGCGTCCTATAGAGCATGGCAATCAGCGGCAGATGATGGATGAGGCTCTTGCGATAGCTCGTAAGTCGGATGTTGTGGTTGCGTGTCTTGGCGAGATGGCCGAGATGAGTGGCGAGTGTGCCTCGCGAAGCAATCTTGAATTGCCCGACGCTCAGATGATGCTTCTCAAAGAACTTGTGAAGACAGGCAAACCTATTGTCTTGCTCAACTTCTCTGGCAGGGCTACTGTGTTGAAGTGGGAATCGGAGAATGTGAACGCTATAATGAATGTATGGTTTGCTGGTTCGGAGACTGGCGACGCTGTTTGTGACGTGCTCTTTGGTGACAAAGTTCCTACAGGTAAGACTGTAAACAGTTTTCCGCAAAACGTTGGCCAACTGCCTCTCTACTACAATCATATGAATACGGGCAGACCAGTGCCCGAAAGTACCGATCGTTTCTTTAAGTATCAAAGCAATTATCTCGACGTGCGCAACGACCCTCTCTATCCATTCGGCTATGGACTGTCGTACACCACGTATGAGTATGGCGACTTGACCCTTAGTTCATCCAAAATGAATGCTGATGGTAAAGTGGAGGCTTCAATAACGGTGAAGAATACGGGCTTGCGTGATGGCGACGAGATAGTGCAGCTTTATATCCGTGACATAAGTGCAAGTATTGCCCGCCCGGTGAAGGAACTGAAGGGATTTCAGCGTATCCACTTAAAGAGTGGAGAGTCGAAGACTGTGAAATTCGACATAATACGTAGTCTGCTTGAATTCTATGGCTCAGACTTGAAACCGGTTGTTGAGCCAGGCGACTTCACTATTATGGTAGGTCCTAACAGTCGAGATCTAAAGACTGTAAAGCTTACTGTAGAGTAGTTATAAATAAATTTTGAATGATAAAAAACAAGAGGGTGCATCGAAAAGAAGTAAATCTTTTTGATACACCCTCTATCATATTAAAAGCTGTAATACAGTCTTGCGCTTAATGCCGTGAAGTCGCCGTTACCGTTGGATATATACTGAAACGACGGTTGCAGCGCGATAGCATCATTCAGTTGTCTTTTCCATGTCACCTCTACAGAGTGCTCCGCACCTTGGTTGAATTTAGCATACTGTCCCGACAAGCCAATCTCGTTGCTGCTGTCCTTGTAGGCACATCCAGCCTCAGCATATCTGTAGCAACCGTTTCTGTGGCTTGTGTTCTCGGAATATTGCAGCATGCACGTCAGACTCTTCTCGCCCGCAGTCCACAGCTTTTGTTCGCCATATATCCACCATGCGCATGTGGTATTGGTGTACGACTCCTCTGTAGGAGCCATTTCTCCCTCCTCATCAATAGGAAATTGTCGAGAGTGTACAGCTACTCCCGCATAATAGTTACCCTTGCTATAGGAGTATTCCAGCTGCGACATGTTGAAGATGCCGTTTTTCTTGGGCCGCACAATAAAAGGATTGTCCTTGCCCTTCCAGCCATTGTAGCCCACGCCATTATACAGACTGTTTCTGAATGTCCATCCATCTTTGGTCACATCAAAGTATATGGTAAGACCTGAGAAGGGATAGTTGGCGATAGGATAGCTTGAGGCGATGGTAGGGAATATGCCTCCAGAACTGTTGGTGAAGAGCGATGTGACATCAGAAGTGAAGAAATCCTCGTTCACATTTCTAACTCCCACAAACAGATGTCCCGCTTTCCACTCGTGCATATATCCGAGCACAGCAATGGTGGCAAACAAATTATCAGCCTCAATATTCGAGAATCCCTGCCAGTCGTCAATTATGTTGTCGTTGTTCTTTGACACATGAAGGGTGGCAGCCTCAAAGGAGTCGTTGCCCTTGCCAATAGGAATGTTCATCTCCAACCTTAGCAGATTAACCCAGTTGGTCTTGTTGTTCATGTCCCATTGCCATTCTGTAGTATAGTTCCCACTAAAGCTTTGAGCGAAGTTTATGCCTGCATTTATGCAGCTAAATAAAAAGATAAGAATTTTGCGCTTCATTATTTCCTCTATTGTTCATAATATTATTGTGAATGCAAAATTACTGCATTTTTTTCGATTATCCAATATCCAATGCCAATTCTAAGGATGATATAATGCCAATATCTTATGATATAGGTTGTTAGATAGAAAGAATATCTGTCAAGCAAATGGTAATGATTCTTTTGTTTACCTTTGCTTGACAGATTTTTTATTATATGAAATCTCAAGGAAGACTATTCCTTACATTCTGTTCTTCTGACTGTCTCCTGCACCCGTACCCTTATACTTGCTTCGAGTGACATTAAACTTATAGCGGACTGTCAATGATATTTTGCTTGTTGAGAACTCATCAAAGATTGTCTCCTTCAGTTTGCCGTACTTACCTATAATATGGCTATCGTTCGTGCCAAACACGTCGTTGACATAAAGCTGGAAAGTCAGGCAGTCCTTCAGGAAGCCTTTGTATATAGACAAGTCGGTATTGAACATCGGTTTGTAGATGTAATGGTTCTCCTCATATCCCTTTGTGATGTAAGTCATCATAACGGAGAACATCGCCCATTTCGTATCAAAGGTGTTGTTGAATCGGAACAT
>CAKQFF010000182.1 GCA_934230685.1 uncultured Prevotella sp.
ATGGCATGGGAAGAGAATTCATGTATCTGTCTTAACATGCAACTAATCGCTATTTTATCCCGAATTGGGGTAATATATACGGCGATAAACAGAAAAAACATTAGCACAATGTTGCCCTTGTGTTCAGAATATATTTTGTTTGAGGATATGGTCACAATGTTTTTTCTGTTTATCGCCCGATTGTTGGCTTAGTGCTTCTGCACCAATCTATTTGTTTAAGGTTGGGTGTAGAGAGCTTGCTCTCGTAAAGCCAACCTTAAACAAATAGATTGAACCTGTAGGGTTTGCCAATAATCGGGTGCTTTTATTGTTTTTGTTAAAGCCCCTTTAGATATTCTATCACTCCATATTACGGAAGCCCCCCAAAAAAAGACTCCGTGGACCATCAGCTTTATTCAAGCCATTGTCCACGGAGTCTTTAAGTTATGTTTTTATCCCAAGGGATAAGTGGTTGATTTACTTGATTGGCTCTTTCTCAGGATCATAAATCGAGCGAGTCATTTCCTTTACAGTAAGCTCAGCCATAGCAATCCACTGGCTGCCAGAGTAAGCTTCCTCAATCTGCAACCAGAGATACTGGAATTCAGTCTCGCTGAACAATCCCGGTGAAGTGTACTCAGGAGCTCTGCCGCTTGGCAGAACATCGCTGCCGAGCTTGCCAATCTCCCATGCTCCAGCAGCATTAGGGTTGTCGCCCACATTGTTGCTTGCGAGTATAGTCATCTTCTTCGGGTTGTCGTTGTTGCCATTGTTACGACCTTTATACCAGAATGAGATGCCCTTCACCTTCTTGCCAAGGTCTACACGGATGTAGTGAGGCCATGGTGTAGGTGCACTCCAGCTCATGTGGAAGTAGGTGCCGTTGTTGCCGTCGACAAGGGCAGCGATAGGACCTTCCGATGATTCCTGGTCGTCGGTCCAAAGCTGTGCTGCTGTAAGGCTGATAGGACCAACCTCATAGTCCTTGATGTCGGCAGGCACGTAGCCAGCCTTGGCTGTCTTTGTGAAGAGAGCCTTCTCGCCGCCGTCCTCGCTAACTGCTGTGAACGAGTAGGCCAGTTCGCCATACTTGGCATAGAGGCCGTCGATCATGATGGAGTCGGCATAGGTGCTGGCATTGAGCACACGGTGACCCTTAACCGGGTCGTCGTAAGCCACCTTAATATAATAGAAGTCTGCGTTCTCTGGAGTCTTCCAGTGGAACACCACTTTGCCAGGCTGACTGCTGTCAACGGTAACGCTCGACTCCTCGATGTTCACTTTTGGTGTTGTCTTGTCGTCGTCTGAGCATGATGCCATAGTGCCAACAAGAGCTACAGCCATAAGCAATTTTATGAATGTCTTTTTCATCATTGTGTCTTTTTATTTGTAACAATGCTTAAAATTAATAGCCAGGAGTCTGCACTACGTGGCTGTTACGGTTGATGTCGGCTGACGGGATTGGCATGAGGTAGTTCATAGGCGATTGGAACTTACGCTCGAATACAACCTCCTGAACCTCACCGAAGTCGTTGATGTTCTCAGCGTCGATGTTCAAGCCCTTCACCTTTACGTTGAAGTACTTCTCGGCGAGCAACCAACGGCGCATATCCCAGAAGTTCTGGTTCTCAAGATAGAACTCGTTCATGCGCTCGTTGCGCACGATGTCGCGCAGACCTTCCTTGGTAGTAGCCTTTGCAGGCTCCTTGCCAAACTGCTCCCATGCTTCCTTTACACCTGGTAGACCGGCACGTGTGCGCACCTTGTCAAGATAGATGCGTGCATTAGCAAGGTCGCCAGTCTCAACGAGACACTCAGCATAACCCAAGTAAAGCTCAGCCAAACGGATGAGTGGCCAAGGAGTATTGGTGTAGTCATAACCGTTCTTTGTCTTTACAAGGTCTGGGTTGACAAACTTCTTGTTGAGGAAGCCAGTCGGAGAGTAGTTGCTGGTACGCTTTGAGTTGGCGTCAACACCACGGCTACAGTTGCCACCGAGCACGAAGTCGCAAACAAGGCGGCCATGATTGTTGTCGGAAGTGAGCTTGTAGCCTTCGTCCTCGCTATAGGCACCGTTGTTAGAAGCACTCAGAATTTCATAGTAGCCATCCTGGAAGGCAATCCAAGCATAGTAGCGTGGCTCGCGGTCGAGGTTGAACTTCTGAGTCTTGCGTCCTGGATAAGCCTCGTCCTCGTGAGCTGCGTCCACCTCAACTGGCTCCCAACGGTTCGCATAGTCGAATGTCTTGTCCTGGTCGATAGGCAGACCGTTCTTGGTGTAGAAACGGCTAAGCATGGCAATGGTAGGAGCCACACCGTTCCAAGCACCGTCGCCACCATAGATGTATGGCTCGCTCTTGTTCTGGATGCCATAGTAACCCTCACCACGTGAGTCGGCCCAGATAACCTCAGAGTTGGCACCTGCCTTCTCGTCCTCAGCCGAGTAGTCGGTGATGGTGTAGCGCAGAGCACGCACGTGTGGGTCGGCAGGATAGCCGTTCTTGTTGAGCTTGCAGTCGCCACGGTCGTAGAGATGGTAGCCAGCCTTTTCGGCAGCATCAATAGCGTCCTTGAATGCGGCAGCAGCCTTTGCCCACTTGTTGTTGTCGTATGTCAAAGGCATAAGGGCATTGCCTTCGCTGTCCTTGAAGTTGGAGTAGAACTTGCTGTTGCCGTTGAACAGAGGCGAAGCAGCATAGAGCAACATCTTTGCCTTCATAGCCTTGGCAGCTACACTTGTGGCAAGACCGAACTCGTTGGCCTGAGCACCAGTACGTGTTTCAGGAAGACCCTTGGCAGCCTCGTCGAACTTCTCGCAAATGAAGTTCACGCAGTCGTCGTAAGGTTCCTGACCCTGATAGTCAGACGGCAGAAGCATTGGGTCTGGAGTCTGGTGAACAAGGATGATAGGACCATAGCAGCGAGAGAGCAGGAAGTGATAGTAGCCGATGAGGAATGTCACCTGTGCCTTGTAGTCGTTGCGGTCCTTTTCTGCCAGTCCATGGAAGTTGCCAGTCTTGTTAAGCTCGTCCTGGAACATGTAGCACTGGCGTATGCCCTGATACAGAGTGTTCCAGTAACTAATCACTGGGTTTGAGGCAGAATAGTTGCCCTTCGGGAAAGCGGCGAATGTCTCATGCTCGAAAGCTGTCACTACCTCGTCGCCGGTAAGGAAGTCGAGCGACGTAGGTCCGGCGTTAGGTGTAGGCAAATATCCGTAGCAAGAGTACAGATAGTTGAGGGCTGCCTGGCGGTCCTTGGTCATGTCGGTGCCAGTGGTTGTCTCGGCAGGGATTACGTCAAGGTAGTCGCACGATGTCATCGTGAGTCCCGCAGCGAGCATACAGCCTATGATTGCTTTATTTAGAATTTT
>CAKQFF010000183.1 GCA_934230685.1 uncultured Prevotella sp.
GCAGCGAGCACTCGGAGGTATTCATTTCTGTTTTTTATCCCAACTGGCTTATAATTCGGAAATTTTATCTAAATTTGCAACTAACAAACAAAACATTAAGGTTATGCGATATACAGAAGAACGATATGAAGACAGTCTCAAGGCCTATCGCGACATGAGGAACTCTTTGGATAATGCGGAAGAGAAAGGAGTTGCTAAGGGTTTTGTCAAGGGGCATGCAGAAGGTCTTATGGAAGGTAAGAAAAATAAAGCTATAGAGATAGCTAAAAATCTTCTTGAAATGGATATGCCTATTGACGCTATAATGAAAGCAACAGGTCTTCCACATGAAGAGATAGTAAAGTTATCTCAGCGATAATGTACTGATACCGAATACTTACTACTAACCTTATACCACTACCGGTACACTCTTTGTTTGTACCACACATTTTTTATAAAGCACATATATTTTTTTAGATATTCCATAAGTGACTTAGTCAGCAGGGGTTTGCCCTGTTGGCTAAGCCACTATCTATTATATTCTTTCGTTTGTAAAAAATCAATTTATTTATGACAACTTATATTTTTATTTTTGTTCTGCTATTGGTGGCGGAACTCGTGTATTTCCGCATTGCGGACAAGTGTAACATCATTGACAAGCCTAACCAGAGGTCGTCGCACACTACGATTGTGTTGCGTGGCGGTGGCATCATCTTTATGATTGGTGCTTGGGTATGGAGCGCTTTCTTCGGTTTTGATTATCCTTGGTTCTTGGCTGGACTGACATTGGTGACTGGAGTGAGCTTTGTGGATGACATCCATTCGCTGCCTGACTCTGTGAGATTGGTGGCGCAGTTTGCTGCAGCTGCCATGGCTTTCTATCAGTTGGATATCCTGCATTGGGAGATGTGGTGGATTGTGTTGGTGGCTCTGATTGTGTATGTGGGGGCTACTAATGTGATTAACTTTATGGATGGCATTAATGGTATTACGGCGGGATATGCGTTGGCGGTACTGGTGCCGTTAGGGCTTTTGAACACGAATTACCGTGAATTAGCCACGAATTTGACCACGAATTATTCTTTTAATGACATTAATTATTCATTAATACCTTCGGATAATATTACGGATGGGGTGTTTGTGGAGCAGTCGCTGATTGTTGCTGCGATTATTGCGGTGGTGGTGTTCTGCATATTCAACTTCCGACCGAAGGGTAAGGCAAAGTGCTTTGCTGGTGATGTGGGTTCGATAGGCATTGCGTTTATCATGCTCTTCTTGCTTGGTAATGTGATTATAAAGACTGGGGATATCACTTGGCTGATATTCTTGCTTGTGTATGGCGTGGATGGCTGCTTGACCATCATTCACCGTATTATGCTGCATGAGAACTTGGGTGAGGCGCACAGAAAACATGCCTATCAGATTATGGCGAATGAGCTGAAGATCGGACATGTGAAGGTGACATTATTATATATGATGATGCAGTTGGCGGTATCGCTCGGCTTTATTTATCTGTGCCCGGATAATGTAATGTGTCATTGGATGTACTTCGTGGGGGCGTTGGCGGTGCTGTGCATTGCGTATGTGGCGTTCATGAAGAAGTATTATCATTTGCATGAGGAGTATCTTAAGAGTGTTGAATGTTGAGTGTTAAATGTTAAATGTTAAATTTGGATATGGAGATAAATAAGGAATTTTTGGGGAAACTGTTTGAGGAGGCGGTGGAGAATCCGCGATTGAGACAGAATTATGACTTGCGCACTTCTTCGGCTGATAATAGTCAGCGTATGCTGAATGCGTTGTTGCCAGGGACTGTAGTGCCTATACACAGGCATCCACAGAGCACGGAGAATGTGTTTCTGTTGTGCGGAAAGCTTGTGGAGATAATCTATGATGAGGAGGGAAATGAGGCGGAGCGTATATGTCTTGACCCTTCTGTAGGCAATTATGGGTGTGTAGTGGCAAAAGGCGCATGGCATACTGTGGAGGTGATGGAGCCTTCGGTGATCTATGAGACTAAGGATGGAAAGTATGGAGAGGATGGAAGTGAGACGTTTGACGACTATAAGGCTAAAAAGGAAGCTGCTGAGAATTCAGCTAACTCTACATCATCAGGATTCTCCAACAGTCTCGGTGACTTGAAAAAGAACATCGAATATCTGATTGGCATGGAGCGCCAGTCGGGAAGCATGGACGTTATCACTCCACTTTATGTGTCACGCATGCTGAATGTGCCATTGGAAGAGGTGGAGAAGGTGATGAAGGAGATCAAAGTTTGAGGAAATAGAATGGGGAGGACATGCGTTGGGACTTGTCGGACTGATGTATTAAAATGCAGTTTTTCTTGTCTTTCCAAAGAATATTACTTAACTTTGCATATAAATAACAAATCTCATATATCATACATTTATGGCAAAGCTTAAAATTGAGACTTCAAAAGGCGACATCATCGTGCGCCTCTATGACGAGACACCCAAGCATCGTGACAATATCTTGAAACTCGCTGGCGAGGGATATTACGACGGAACTTTGTTTCACCGCGTGATCAAGGACTTTATGATTCAGGGTGGCGACCCTGACAGCAAGAATGCTCCTAAGGGCAAGCAACTTGGTGCGGGCGGTCCTGACTATACTATCGAGGCCGAGATCAAGCCTAATCTATTCCATAAGCGTGGAGCATTGTGTGCGGCACGTCTTGGCGACGAGGTAAACCCCAATAAGGAATCGAGCGGCAGCCAGTTCTATATCGTATGGGGCGACACCTACAAGCCTGCACAGCTCAAGCAGATGGAGAAACAGATGAAACAGAACCAGGTGACAATCACATTCAACGACCTCGTAAGCTATCACAAGGACGAGATTATGGATATGCGACGCAACCGCGACCGTGCAGGATTGCAGGACATGCAAGACAAGCTGATGAAAGAGGCCCAGGAGATATGCAAGGCTAATCCTGTGGGATTCAGCGAGGAGCAGACTGAGGCTTACACCACTATTGGCGGTACTCCTTTCCTTGATGGCGAATATACAGTATTCGGTGAAGTGGAAAGCGGTATGGATGTAGTGGAGGCTATCAACTCTGTTGATACCGACCGTGCCGACCGTCCTACTGACGACTTGGCAATGAAGGTTAGCATTGTTGAGGAGTAAATATGATAAGCAAAGACTCCATTGAATCAGCCTACTGCTTCATTCACCAGAAATGGCGCGTATACAAGTTCTCCACTATGGACTGGCAGAAAGATGATATCGAGTATGCCATTGCCCAATATGTGGAGGGCATGGATCGCGAACTTTATGCCGCCATTGCACATGGCAAACAGGACTTCCTGACCGACCACCGCACGTTTGCAGAGGATATGCA
>CAKQFF010000184.1 GCA_934230685.1 uncultured Prevotella sp.
CGTTGCCGTTCTGTTCGCGGTAGTCTGCGCCTACCGGTTTCATTTTCTCGTCGACTATGCTTACCCATGAACTTCCGTCAGCTTTGCAGCTGATCATGAAGAAGATGTCGCGGTTACGCTTTGTCGACTTCGCTGTGTATTTATGCTCTTGCCGTTTTAATCCGGCGAGGAAATTGTCAAATTCCATTATATTTGTCCTTGTATTATTATATTCTTGACCCTATTTTTGTAAGTACAAATTTACTATATTTAAGACTGTCACGACTGTCACGACTGTCACGACTGTCATTAAGAAATAAGGTTTTTAAAGTTTTGCAAGTTCTTGTTTCTAAGCAAAAAACTACCATAGATCTTAAGTTATCAGGCCATTCCCCTTGCCTTGTAAATAGTTTCCTTAGCGGCGTTTATCTCCTGGAACTTCTTCTCTGCAGCCTTGCGTACATCCTCGCCAAGTGTAGCCACGCGGTCGGGGTGGTGTTTTAGAGCCATGCGGCGGTATGCAGCCTTCACCTCGTCGTCGGTAGCGTCTGCCGTGATTCCAAGCACCTTGTAAGCAGAGTCGAGACTTGAGCCGCCAGACGATAGGTTGAGCATAGAGCCAAGGTCTTCAGGTGAAATGCCGAGGTTGGCAGCCACAAATTGCAGAGCTTCAATCTCGCATTGTGGCACTGTTCCGTCAGCCTGGGCAATCATTACGAGGAAATTGACGAGCTGCAGGCGTTGCGAGTAGTCCATGTGCATGGCTATTTCAGCGCAAGCCTCGCTGATAGTGTTTTTGAAAGCCGTCGTGCCCATTTGTTTTTGGCGCTCAAACAGCCTTAAAAGAATCTGTTCGCCTTGTTGCATGGCCATTTCGCCAAAGTTGCGGCGCAGAAACGTGCGCACACATTCCATTTCGGAATGCATAACCTTTCCGTCTGCCTTAATGATATAGGAGGCGAGCACGAGAAGCGAGAAAAGGAACGAGTTGCGTTGTCCCTCGTATTGCTGCTGGGCTGTGTAGCCTCCGTTGTGATGTTTGCCATTCTGTTGGCCTCCATTCTGATAGAATCCTTCGTCGCCGCTGAATCCTTCGGCTCCTTTTTCAAACAGCCAGCCTATAGCATAGCCGGCAAGTGCTCCGAGCGGTCCTCCCGACATAAAGCCGAGGAATCCGCCAATCCATCTTCCTACTCCCATAATTATTTTTTTCTGTTTAAATATTACTTACTGATTACTGAGCAAGTTCAGAGTATTCTGAAGTTAAAGGAGTTAAGAAGTTCTTGCAAGCAAGCGGCAAAGCCGAGCGAAGCCAATTGCTTTAATGCTATAAATTAAGCAAAAAAAACTAATGGCTTGACTTCTTAGCGACCGTATGGTGCGAAGTTTCCTTGAGCTTCGCGAAAAATTCCTTAACTTCTTAACTACTTTGCTTGCGAAAATTAAATTAGTTGTTTTTATATGTTTTTCCTACAGCTTCTTTTTAACCACAGCTGGATTTCCCGCTGCCAATGAGTCTGCGGGAATGTCGCGAATTACGACGCTTCCAGCCGCAATAATGCAGCGCGGACCTATATTCACTCCTGGACATACAGTAACTCCTCCTCCAAGCCAGCAATTATCGCCTATGCTGATAGGGAGGCATGTCTCCACAGGCTTCATGCGCTCGCGGTAATCGATAGGGTGTTGAGGGGTGAAAAACTGGCAGCGCGGCCCAATCTTGCAATACGCTCCAATTCTAATTTCTCCTCCGTCGAGCATGATGCAGTCGTAGTTTATGAATGTGTTCTCGCCTATGCTTATTCCGTGTCCGTGGTCGCAACGGAATGGTGGAATTATTGCTGACGTTTTTGGAAAACCAGGGATAAGGGCTTCAATAGTTTGCCTATAATCCTGAGAGGTGAAAGTCATTGTTGACAGCTTGGCACACAGTTCATTGGCCCGAATGATGCTTGCCATCAGTTCGGGGGCTTCGAAGCAATACTGCTGTTGGCTGCGCATCTTCTTGTATTCTGTCGAATTTAGCATACTGTTCATATTTGATTTCTGTTTATTGCTTTTGTTATTATTTGATTTATGAATCCCTTATGTGTTAGGCGGAATGAGTTCCTTATGTGTCAGATAGAATGAGTTTCTTATGTGTTCGATAGAGCGGATATGTAGCTCTGTCGCTTAAAAATCTGCTGTAATATCCTTATAATCAGGAATATCCCTCAAGAACTCATACCTGTGGTTGTCGTAGTCCATGCGGCAGCAATAATGTTGAATACCATTGCTCATTACAAGATAATCCACATGCAGCAGCAGATTGTAGGCTGCAATCTGATCGAACACTTTCTGCGTTATATTTACTGTTGGAGCTTTGTATTCGATAATCATCCGCGGCTGCAGCTGTCGGTCGTAGAGCACACTGTCGGCACGCAGTTTCTTGTCGCCAAGGCTCAGCCCTATCTCGTTGGCCATGAGCGCGGCTGGGTAGCCTTTGTGTCCTGTGAGGAAATGCACGAAGTGCTGTCTCACCCATTCTTCGGGTGTAAGTGCCACGTAGCGACGGCGTAGAATGTCGAATATGCGTGGATGTTCCTTGGTTCCGGACAACTTTATTTCGAAAGATGGTAGGTTTAATCGAATCATTTTCGTAATTTTGCTTTTAAATGTCGCATTGGCGACAATCCACTTACAAAATTAATCAATTTTAGTGAGATTTGCGGGCTGAAAACAGCTCGTTAATGTATTTTTACACCTTATTAAATAAAACATAATAACAAAACAAAATAAAGTTATGGCAGAAAAAAAATCATTGGCTACGTATGAGTCGATCATGCGCGACCTTAAAGCCAAGAAATATGCGCCTGTCTATATCCTTATGGGAGACGAGTCGTACTATATCGACAAGATTGCCGACTATATTGCTGATAATGTGCTGGAGCCTGATGATCGCGACTTCAACCAGACCATCATTTTCGGAGCCGATACTACGGCTGCTCAGATAGCCGACCTGTGTCGTGGTTATCCTGTAATGCCGTCGCCTTATCGTGTGGTGATAGTAAAGGAGGCGCAGAACCTAAAGTCGCTCGATGCTCTTGAGCGTTACTTCGAGAAGCCGCTTGGCTCAACAATCCTCGTGATTTGCTATAAGAATGGCACAATTGACAAGCGCAAGAAGGTTGTTGGTAAGGCACAGGCTGTGGGAGTGGCGTTCGAGAGTAAGAAAAAGCGCGACTACGAGCTTCCGGCGTTCATAGAGACCTACTTAAAGAACAAGCACGTAGCTATTGATCCCAAGTCGTGATCGATGATTGCAGAGCATATTGGTGCAGAACTTAGC
>CAKQFF010000185.1 GCA_934230685.1 uncultured Prevotella sp.
TGTTACCTATCTGGGCTTTCTTTCCCGTAATCTGACAAATTTTCGACATTTCTATCTGCTTTTTTGTATTCGTTTTTTGATACCTATTCCAAACAGGATGCAAAATTAACGGGTTTTTCTGAGACTGCAAAACATTCCACCAATAAATATTATATATTTAATACTTTTTTAGCTTTATAGACTCATTTTTACTCTCCGAGGGGTATAATAGGCGCTTTTCCTTCCTTTTTCACCTTGGGAGCGTACTCCTTAAGGAAATTGATAAACATCTGCAAAGCCTTGGTTGTAGCGATGGCAAGATTGATGTCGCGACCATAATCCTCCGTGAGTTTCATAGTCACAATATTCTCGCTATTTCCGCATGCAAGCCAAATAGTGCCTACCGGTATTTCGGCTGTACCGCCACCAGGGCCAGCTGTACCCGTAGACGCAATAGCGAAGTCAACATCAAGAGCTTTAAGCGCACCATTAACCATAGCCTTGGCTACATCCTCGCAAACGGCAGTCTGCTCCTCAAGAAGCTGATGGTCAACACCAAGCAGACGTTCCTTAATCTCGTTGGTATAAGAGATCACTCCACCCTTGAAATAGGTAGAAGCACCAGGAACCGCGATTATTGCCTCTGCTATACGACCACCCGTGCAGCTCTCTGCCGAGCCTACTGTGAGTCCTGATTCGTAGAGATATTGCTGAATCTCACGACTAAGTACTTTCTTTTCAAATTCCATGTTTTTCTATTTTTTCGTTGTGAATAATTTATAAGGCTCGCTCCCCTACTTGAACGTCACCTTGCTGAATGCCGGCTTGTCGATAGAGCAGAAGTCCTTGTCAAGGAACTTATAGTAGCCCGTCACGCCAATCATGGCAGCATTGTCGGTTGTGTAGCTGAACTTCGGGATATAGATAGTCCATCCATAACGCTTGGCATGGTCGTGGAAGGCGTTGCGCAATCCGTTATTGGCCGACACTCCACCTGCCACAGCTACATGCTTTATGCCAGTCTGCTTTACAGCAAGACGCAACTTCTTCATCAAGATGTCCACGATAGTGTGCTCAAGACTTGCCGCAAGGTCGGTCTTGTGATGCTCGATGAAGTCAGGATCGTCCTGAATCCATTTGCGCAGGCTATAGAGGAACGAGGTCTTCAGTCCGCTAAAACTATAATCCAAGCCCGGGATGTGTGGCTCAGAGAACTTGTATGCAAGCGGATTGCCTTGACGGGCCAGACGGTCGATAATAGGACCTCCAGGATAACCCAATCCCATCACCTTAGAACACTTGTCGATAGCCTCGCCGGCAGCATCGTCGATTGTCTGTCCGAGCACTTCCATATCATTATAGGCATTCACCTTGACAATCTGCGAGTTGCCACCCGACACAAGCAGACAAAGGAATGGGAACGGAGGAGTGGTATCCTCAGGCTTCTCCTTTATGAAATGTGCCATAACATGACCCTGCAAATGGTTTACGTCAATCATAGGAATGCCCAAGCTGCGGGCAAATCCCTTTGTGAAGCTCACGCCTACAAGCAAAGAACCCATGAGTCCAGGACCTCTTGTGAAGGCAACGGCCGACAACTGTTCCTTGGTAATACCTGCACGCTTAAGCGCGGCACTAACCACAGGCACTATGTTCTGCTGATGTGCACGCGAGGCAAGCTCAGGCACCACTCCACCATACTCATGATGAACCTCCTGAGAAGCCGTAACGTTGCTCAGCAATATATTGTCTTTGAGTACTGCAGCACTTGTATCGTCGCAACTACTCTCAATACCTAATATATACATTTCTTCCGAATTTTAATTATTAAGCGTTAAGTATTAAATGTTAAGTGTTAAATGTTAAATGTTGTGTCAGCAGATTAACACTCAACATTTAACACTCAACATTTAACACTTAACATTTAACACTTAATATTAATAAGTTAATACCTCAACGCCATGTTCTGTCATTACGAGAGTGTGCTCCCATTGGGCGCTTGGCTTCTCGTCGCCAGTAATAACCTCCCATCCGTATTCGTCATCGGCATCAATAAACACCTTCCATGTGCACATGTTCACCATAGGCTCAATGGTGAATACCATGCCTGGCACAAGCAACATGCCCGTGCCTTTATGACCATAGTGCATCACGTCGGGCTTCTCGTGGAACTTCAAGCCTACTCCATGACCGCAGAGGTCGCGCACGATGCCATAGTGATATTTGTCGGCATGCTTCTGGATGGCATGACCTATGTCGCCCACAAAGCTGTAGGGCTTGGCAGCCTCCATACCTATCTCAAGACACTCCTTGGCAACACGCACAAGCTGCTCCTTCTCGGGAGTAGTCTTGCCTATGATAAACATGCGCGAAGCGTCGGCGTAATAGCCGTCGAGAATAGTTGTAAAGTCCACATTCACGATGTCGCCCTCCTCAAGGATGTCCTCCTCCTTAGGAATGCCATGACACACAACCTCGTTGATGCTTGTGCACACGCTCTTGGGGAAACCCTCGTAGTTGAGACAAGCAGGTATGGCACCATGCGATGTGCAATAGTCGTAGCAAATCTGGTCAATCTCGAGAGTGCTCATTCCTGCATGAATATGCTTAGCCACCTCGTCAAGCACGCCAGTATTCACCACACCGCTGCGGCGAATGCCCTCTATCTGTTCAGGAGTCTTGATAAGGTCGCGCGATGGCACCTCTTTGCCTTTGTTCTCCCAATACATCACTTTCTTGTCAAGTTCGGTTGGCTCCTGTCCCGGAAGACAATGCCAAACTCTCTTTCTTTTGAATACCATGTTCTTTTATATTTTTATTCTTTTCAGAAAAGTTCCAATTTATTCTTTCTTGCTTCGTCAAGCGAAGACAGTTTCTGCTGATGAGCCGCATATTCCTCACGCAGCTTGGCGTAACGTTCTTTCAGCTCTGCCTCGAATGCCTTGCGGTCTTCGGGGTTCATCAGTCGTTGGGCAATCATAGGATTCTGCGCGGCATCCTTCACCCACACCACTATACCTTTATATATAGGAGCAATCTTCAGCGCCACATGCATCTCGGATGTTGTGGCTCCGCCCACCATAATAGGAATCTGCAATCCGGCATGCTCAAACTCAGTAGCTACGTTCACCATCTCCTCAAGACTCGGCGTGATAAGACCGCTAAGTCCCACCATGTCCACCTTTTCCTCGATAGTCTTCTTCAGAATCTGCTCTGCCGGCACCATCACTCCAAGGTCAATCACCTCGTAGTTGTTGCACGACATCACCACATCAACAATATTCTTGCCTATGTCGTGAACGTCGCCCT
>CAKQFF010000186.1 GCA_934230685.1 uncultured Prevotella sp.
GGCGAGGAGCACATCTTCTCTAAGCGCGAGTTTGAGGTTGTGGCTCACGAGGGCAACAACTACACATTCGAGGCTACCTTCGAGCCTGACGTTGCCGGCTCATTCAAGAGCTGCGTGCGCATGTATCCGAAGAACGAGAACCTCGTTTACCGTGAGGACTTCTGCTACGTTAAGTGGCTCGACTAATCCCCCTCACTGTTGACATAACATGACTAATATCGTCATAAAATAGCAACTTTATCCCGGAGCGATTCCCCACAGGTTTTGCTTCGGGATTTTTGGCTTTAAAACAGAAAAAAAACTTCAATCATTATGAAATTCATTGGTATTATTCCCGCCCGCTACGCCTCGTCGCGCTTCCCGGGCAAACCGCTTGCCATGCTTGGCGGCAAATACGTCATACAGCGCGTCTACGAGACTGTGAGCCAAGTGCTTGGCGAGGCTTACGTGGCCACCGACGACGAGCGCATCTACAACGCCGTAATCGCCTTTGGCGGCAAAGCCGTAATGACCCGCACCGACCACAAGAGCGGCACCGACCGCATCGAGGAGGCTGTGGAGAAGCTCGCCACCGACGCCGACGTGATTGTCAACGTGCAGGGCGACGAGCCTTTCATCCAGCGCTCGCAGATTGAGACCGTGTGCCGCTGCTTCGACGATGCTGACACTCAGATTGCCACCATCGGCAAGCCGTTCGAGAGTATGGAGGCTGTGGAGAACCCCAACTCTCCGAAAATCGTGATCGACAACCGCGGCTACGCCATGTATTTCTCGCGCTCGGTGATTCCCTTCGTGCGTGGCGTGGAGCGCGAGCAGTGGCTCAAGAGCTACCCCTTCCTCAAGCACCTGGGCCTGTACGCCTACCGCAAGGAGGTGCTGCGCGAGGTGACCCAGCTGCCGCAGTCGTCGCTCGAGAAGGCCGAGAGCCTGGAACAGCTGCGCTGGCTGCAGAACGGATACAAGATAAAAGTGGGAATCACCGACTTCGAGACTGTGGGAATTGATACGCCTGAGGACTTGGAGAGAGCGGAGGAATTCCTGAAGGGACGCCCTAATTAATTCGGGCGCATGTACTAAAGCAGGTGCAGATTGTGCCTCTCCACATTATCCACCATCCAAGGCTTGCGGTAGTCCTTGCCCTTGACAGAAAGCTTCACGTCCTTGGCGTCAACCTCTTTCACATTACGGAAATACATGCCCCAGACGGGGAAAACAGGCCACTCGCTTGTAGGACGGTTGTCAAACCATCCGGGAAGCGAGGGGTCGTCGATGCCTTGGAATTCCATGTTGCAGCGGCGCATCACCACACAGTCGGTCTGCGCCCTGCCCCAACTCTTCACCGAGAGAGCCATGCGCGTGATGTCGCGGGCCTCAAGGTCTTCTATCAGCAAGCTGCCCATCGTGTTGTCGTCGCTTAGCGTCACGCTGAGCGGCGTAAGCACACTCCTCACCCTGTTGCGCAGAATCCGTATCCTGTCCATGCGTCCTGGAGCCTTGCCCCATCCGCCAGGCTCAAGGTTTATAGCAGCCTCCGAGCGCGTGCGATGCGACGTGATGTGCTCGAACGTGCCTGGGCCATAAATCTCGTTGTCGGTAATGTCGAGGCGTTCTGAGGGCATAATCATGCGTATTCCGTTGCACGAGGAGTTGAGCTTATTATGGTGAATGCTCATCTGCTCCCAGTAGCCACCTGCAATGGCGTCGTCGCCTGTGTGCATCTCGCAATGGGCTATCTCCACCTGCTTAGCCCCTCGTATGTGAATGCCGTCCCAACCGCCTTGGATGCTAAGATCCGTGAACTTCGACTTCTCTATCTGATAAGCCAGAAACGCATAGTTGGCAGAACGCTTCACGCTGAAGCCCTCGAACTTCATCCCCTTGCAGCCAGCCACCAACAGGGTGTGCGGACCGCGCATGTGTTCCTCACCCAGCGGATTGCGCACGTCGGCTCCGTCGATGCATCCATTGCCCTCGATGCCGGCATTGCTTATGCCCACGGCAAATATCATGGCCTTGGACCATTGCGCGTCGGTGGCAGAGTTGTAGTTCACCGTGCCCTGTCCGCTTTCGTAGCGCGAGAGGTCGAGCGTGGTCTGCAATGGAGCATAAGCCCCAATGTCATGCACTCCCTTCAGCACAGCGCCCGGCTCCAGATAAAGCGTCACTCCCGACTTAAGATAAACCGACCCTGTGCTGTATTCGCCTTGCGGCACCACCACACGTCCTCCACCCTTGCTCGCGCAATCGTCTATTGCCCTGTTGATTGCCCCGGCATTGTTCACCGCCTCGTTGTTGCTCACGGCTCCATACATCGTGATGCTCACAACTATTGACAAAAAATAACTTATCATAACCCTGTTGTTTTATATTTATGTTAGTAATATCCCTGCAAAAATAGAAAAATTAATTGAGACTAACAAGAATATCGCATTGTGTTATTGGGATGGGGCTCGGTTGAAACGAACCCCTTTATTTGTTATAACTGAAAACCTTAATGACTTTCGTGACTTTCATGACTTTCATGACTTTCATGACATTCTACGTGGCAAGACAATCCGCAAAGAAAAGTGGAGAAAAACATGGTGGTTTGGACTAATAACCGTAAATTTGCAATTGTAAACCAAAGATTAGGAATTATGGTAGAGACAAACGATAGAAAATTGCCCGTAGGCATCCAGTCTTTTGAGGAAATCAGAAAGGGTGGATATCTTTATGTTGACAAGACAGACATTATCTGGCAACTTGCCAATAGAGGGAAAAAGTATAATTACCTGAGCCGACCACGTCGCTTTGGCAAATCCGTTCTTGTAGATACGCTCGAAGCATACTTCTTGGGCAAGAGGGAACTCTTTGAGGGACTGAAGATAATGCAGCTGGAGACGGAATGGGCGAAGCGACCCGTCATTAGGCTTGATATGAGTCAGGCAGGGGCAGAGCCGGAAAGCGTAAGAAGCTATCTGGACGATGTCTTTCATACTCTTGAAACGGAGTATGAAATAGTTGTGCGCCAGGATAGTTCTCTTGCCGTAAGATTCAAGAATATCATTGAGACTGCCTACAACAAAACCGGTCTGCAAGTAGCCATTCTCATCGATGAATACGACGCGCCATTGCAGCATTCCTGGAAGACTCCACACCATGAAGCCTGTACCTCCATCTACAGAGAGGTGTTTGCCGTATTGAAATCTCAAGACAAATACGAGAAGTTTGTCTTCATCACAGGCATCACTAAGTTCACGCAGATTTCGCTCTTCTCTGTGCTCAAC
>CAKQFF010000187.1 GCA_934230685.1 uncultured Prevotella sp.
CGGCAGCCTCCTTGAATTTCTCCTCAGCCTCCTTGGTGCCGGGGTTGCGGTCGGGGTGGTATTTGATAGCTATTTTTCTGTAAGCCTTCTTAATCTCGTCGTCTGTGGCAGTCTTGCTGACACCAAGCACTTCATAGTAGTCTCGCTTTGCCATTATATACTAATGTGTGATAAATATAGTTTCAAGTGTGTTAATACAATCCTATTTCGCTTCTCGTTTCGTTTTTTACTGTCCCACAGCCACCTTGGCATGGCGAATCACCTTGTCGTTGAGCTGGTATCCTGTCTGCACGCAGTCGATCACCTTGCCCTTCTTGTCGTCGCCCATGCCCGGCACCATAGCCACAGCCTCGTGGTAGTCGACGTCGAAGTCCTTGTTGTCGGTGTCGATTTTCTTCACACCGAGCGACTCGAGCACCTTGTTGAACTTGTTGAAGATGAGCTGCATGCCATCCTTCATAGCCTTGGCGTCGTCGGTGTTGTTGGCAAGGGCGCGCTCAAAGTCGTCGAGGATAGGGAGCACGGCGCACACTGCCTTCTCGCTGCCGTTGAGCACGAGTTCTGCCTTCTCCTTGATGATGCGCTTTCTGAAGTTGTCGAACTCAGCCACCGAGCGCAGATACTTGTCCTTGAGCACCTCCACCTCCTTCTTGGCTGCCTCGAGCTGCTCCTCAAGGGTTGGCTCGGCGTTGTTGGCTTCTGCCTCGCCCTTGGCCTCTTCTGCCTTTGTGTCATTAGCAGTGTCAGCACCTTCTATTTTTATGTCCTTTTCGACATTCTCGTTGTTCATTATATCTTCCTTTTTCATAATTCTTTTGTTTTTTATGCTTAATAACATATCAGCAAATACCTTGCCAATCCCACTCTTCCGAATAGATTTGGCAAGGTATTGTAGTATATTTACCATTATAATATATGTATAATCAGAAATTATACATTATACATCTTCGCCTTGAGTTCCTTGATGTCCTCGTTGTAGATATAGTCGTCGTAGTCCATGAGCTTGTCGATAGTGCCCGACGGTGTGAGCTCGATGATACGGTTCGACACGGTCTGGATGAACTCGTGGTCGTGGCTCGAGAAGAGGATGTTGCCCTTGAACGCCACGAGGTTGTTGTTGAACGCCTGGATGCTCTCGAGGTCCAAGTGGTTGGTGGGAGTGTCGAGGATGAGGCAGTTGGCATTCTTAAGCTGCATGCGCGCAATCATACATCTCATGCGCTCGCCACCCGAAAGCACGTTCACCTTCTTCATCACATCCTCGCCCGAGAAGAGCATTCTGCCGAGGAATCCCTTCATCACAACCTCGTTGCCCGGGCCGTACTGGCTGAGCCAGTCGACGAGGTTCTTGTCGCTCTTGAAGAACTCGGTGTTGTCGAGCGGCAGGTAGGCTGTGGTGATGGTAACGCCCCACTTGTAGGTTCCGGCTGCTGCCTCGCGGTTGCCGTTGATTATCTCGAAGAGGGCGGTCATCGCCTTGGGATTATGGCTGAGGAACACCACCTTCTCGCCCTTCTCGATGTTGAAGCTCACGTTGTCGAACAATACTGTTCCGTCCTCGTCGACAGCCTTCAGGCCCTCCACCTCGAGAATCTGGTTGCCCGGCTCGCGCTCCATCTGGAAGATGATGCCCGGATACTTGCGGCTTGACGGGCGGATTTCCTCCACGTTCAGCTTCTCAAGCATCTTCTTGCGGCTGGTGGTCTGCTTGCTCTTTGCCACATTGGCAGAGAATCGGCGGATGAATTCCTCAAGCTCCTTGCGCTTCTCCTCGGCCTTCTGGCGCTGGTTCTGTGCCTGGCGCAGGGCGAGCTGCGAGCTCTCGTACCAGAACGAGTAGTTGCCGGCGAACACAGTCACCTTGCCGAAGTCGATGTCGACAGTCTGGGTGCTCACGGCGTCGAGGAAGTGGCGGTCGTGGCTCACTACGAGCACGGTCTGCTCCACGTTGCTCAGATACTCCTCAAGCCACTGTACGGTGTCGAGGTCGAGGTCGTTGGTAGGCTCGTCGAGCAGCAGGTTGTCGGGGTTGCCAAAGAGGGCCTTTGCCAACATCACGCGCACCTTCTCGTTGTTCGAGAGTTCGCTCATCTGCTTCTCGTGCAGCGTCTCGGGAATGCCGAGGTTGGAGAGCATCTGTGCGGCGTTGCTCTCAGCCTCCCATCCGTCCATCTCGGCAAACTTGAGCTCGAGATCGGCGGCGCGGTTGCCGTCCTCCTCTGTCATTTCGGGCTTGGCGTAGAGTGCCTCGCGCTCCTTCATGTTGTTCCAGAGCGGCTCATGACCCATGAGCACGGTGTCGAGTACTCGGTATTCGTCAAACTTGAAGTGGTCCTGCTCGAGCACGGAGAGGCGCTCGCCCGGTCCGAGTTCCACAGAACCCTTATTAGGCTCCAAATCTCCACTTATTGCACGCAAAAGAGTTGACTTTCCTGCACCATTGGCGCCGATTACTCCATAAATGTTTCCTGCGGTGAACTTCAGGTTGACGTCCTTATACAGGACTCTTTTACCAAATTGAATAGCGAGATTTTGTACTGTTATCATTTCTGTTTAAAACTTTAAATATAAGCGGGATAATGAATTTCTGTGAATAAAAACCGTGCTATAGCCATGCCCTTGGCTCGGGCTATCAGCCGATTTTACGGTTTCAGCATGCAAAGTTACTCAAAATCTTTGACATAACCGCCAAGTAGGCGAATGTTTTTTATTTTTAACACACAGGAGGGGATTTTGAGTTTTTGAGAATTTTGAATAAACAATTCTCAAATCAAAACCAAATAACTCAAAATCGCCAAATGCGATAATTCTTGCTTTGCAAGCAGCAGAGCCTGTTACAAAATTCAAAACTCTTAATGACTGTACTACCCTAAAAAAGTTGAATGGATTTGTACTGTAAGCCTAATATTGGTTGAATGATTTTTGCTTTTTCCCAAAACTCTATTGAACAAAAATGATTTCCAACCGTCGGATTGCGTGTTGTAAAACTCTTGATGCTGCAATCCCTTAATTGTTGTAACACCTTGAGTATTAATATAATATTTTAGGCTGAATGTCGACTTGTGTCTCTCAAGGTGTCATTATGTCATTATGTCATTATGTCATTAAGGAAAGTGTGGATGAACCTCTCTAAGTAATATATAATAAAATATATTTTATTATATATTACTTAGAGACCAATTTTTCCCATTTTCTCAGATTTCAATAATGACATAATGACATAATGACATAATGACACATTAGGGGCGACAATCCACTAC
>CAKQFF010000188.1 GCA_934230685.1 uncultured Prevotella sp.
ATCGTGCGGACATGCGTGTGCGCACGATAAAAATATAAAGAATATACGGAAAGACATTGTCTGCTAATTTAAGGTTCATTAAAAAAGGTAATGGCTTAACTCCTGACTCCTTTACTTCTGACTCCTTAACTTCTGACCCTTTACTCCTTTTCGCTTGCGAAAAAACTATTCTATATAAAAGTCAAAGTCTTCCTTCTTGTCCTTATCAGTGGAGGAAGGCTTTTTTGTTTCCTTACCTATGTTCTGCTTCAGTTTACCGTCCTTGTCAAACATTCCGTATGTAGTGCGCAATACAACGAATTCGGTGCGACGGTTGAGCTGATTGCATATTTCCTGCTTCTCCTTGTCGAGTTTCTTGATAAACTCTTCGCTGAGCACATCATTCTCCTTAAGCCAAGTATACTTCTCGGTGAGTTTCTTGCGGATAGTCTTCGGCTTCTCTTTGCCATAACCCATTGGCGATAGTCTGTCGCGGGCAATGCCCTTGTTTGTAAGATATTCCACTACCGATTCTGCACGGCGTTGCGAGAGTCGCTTGTTGTATTCAGCCGAACCCTTATAGTCGCAATGTGCCGAAAGCTCAATGGTAACGTTCGGGTTCTCGTTCAACAGTTTCACAAGTTCGTCGAGCGACTTCTCTGATTCAGGACGCAGCGTTGCCTTGTCAAAGTCATAGAAGATGTTGTCGATAAGCACTGGCGCCGTGATTGAAGCCAACGGGAACTGCAACACATATTCATGCGACTTGTCTGAAGGCTTGATGCTCAACTCCTCCTTATGGTTAAGGAACCCCTTACATGTGGCAAGGAATATATAGTCGGTACCGGGATTAAGCTGTTTCTCAAACGAACCGTCGCCCTTGACACTCAGTTTCTCATTAGTGCCATCCGAACCTACAAGATAAACCACAGCCGAAGGCAACTCGTATCCATCCTGCTCATACACCCATCCCTTTACACTCTGAATTATCTCAGGATTCTCGAAACTGTAGATATGATCCCAGCCTCTACCGTCATTGCGGTTGGAAGAAAAGTAGCCACGATTCTGCACACCCTCGAATGTCATACCAAAATCATCGGCTTGCGAATTGAGCGGGTAACCCGGATGCGACAAATGATACTTGCCATCCTTTCCCACTGAGGCAATGAAAATATCGAGTCCACCCATACCAGGATGACCGTCGCTTGAGAAATACAGGTCGCCATTGGGCCGGAATGTAGGGAACATCTCGTTGCCAGGAGTGTTTATTGGTTCGCCAACATTCTCCACACCACCCAATCCTGCAGCAGTGATACGAGCACGCCAAATATCCATACCACCCATACCACCAGGCATATCACTCACGAAATAAAGCCATTCACCATCAGGCGAAACAGCAGGATGAGCATAACTTGAGAGTGTATCGGCAGTTATCTTCATCTCCGAAGGCTTGCCCCATGCAGCGTCAGCACGTGACGACGTAACAATCTGAGCATAGCGTGGATAAGAAGGATCGCTGACACACTGAGTGAGATACATAGTGCGCTGGTCGGGCGAAAGTGCACAGGCACCCTCGTCGTAGTCAGTGTTCAAACCACCTGTCACAGCCTCAGGTTTCGACCAATGTCCCTTGTCATCCTTTTCCGACATGAATATATCAGCAGGCTTCGCACCTGTTATTCCACTAAGCTCATTGCCCTGAGCGTCATTGCGAGTTGACGTGAAATACAGATATTCATATTGGTCGCCGGCAAGCACTGGCGAATAATCATCGCGTCGAGAGTTGAACACGTCCATACGCTTCACCTTGTAGCGTGAACCTTCCTGCTTCCATTGTGGCGCTTTCTGTGCCGAGAGCAGTCCGTTCTGCGCCAGTTGCTTGGCAGCTTTGATGTCCAACACATTGTTTTTTGTCTTGTCAGGTTCGGGATAAACACCACTGTTGATAGAATCGAGAACAATGCCAAACTGCTCAGCCGCCTGTTTATACGAGCCAGCCTTAAGCAACTGACGCGCATAGGCAAGGCGGTCGGCTGTGGATGCCCTGCCATAGCGCACGGCATTGGCATAGGCAGCCGACGCTTTCTGTGTGGCGTTGATGCGCTCGTTGCAATGAGCAATCTTCAATGCAATGTCGCCTCGTTTCGACTTTTCCTTGGGTGCAGTCTTGCTATAAGCCTGTTTGAACTGGGTTGCAGCGTCATAGTATTCGCCTATGGCAAGATATTTCTCGCCCTTCTTGAGGTTCTTGTCAGCACCACAGCCCGACAATGTTGCCGTCATCAGAACGACCAACAAAAAATAATAAATGATATGTAGAAATTGCTTCATCCGATTATTCGCCTTGTTTTAATACAACAAATTATATATACTTCCTTAATACAAATAACGCAGGAAAAGCATGGTTTATTGTGAACGAACTGATTTTGAACAATAAATATATTATATGAACACACCGACTTGCCGCCGAGTGTTATTAAGCGACAAGGGATTTCACGATGTCATTGAGCACTATGGTGGATTACGCCGTGCTACTGACAACATTTAGGCAGGTGGTTGTATTACACTTTAAGACACAAGTCGTCCGTGCCTACGGGTGCGCTCAGCCTCGGGACTTCAAGGTCTCGGGGCTTTTTGGGCAATTGCCAGTTTTTTTCCACACAAGGTAGGCTGAAATTACATACTTGAGATATCATATTTGTTAATTTTTAAAATATTTCTTCTTAAGTTGACAGCTGTGAAACTCCAAATCTTTTTTATTGTTCATAGTAAAATAGTTACTATTTTATTTGCGTATTCGTAGCAAAATTACTACGCTTTGCAGCGTTGAATTATTAAACAGGCGATCTATGAGAAATGTGAAAGTTTCTAAGATTCTGAGAATCTTAGCTGATGACAGTTGGTACTTAGACCGTCAGAAGGTGGACCACAGAGAGTTCAAGCATCCTACCAAGAAGGGTGTTGTGACTGTCAACGGCAAGCCTTCAACATCTATTTGCGGATGGCTCCTCAGTAGTGTTGAACGGCAGTCGGGGCTTAGGTTTTGACACGCCCTCTTTTGATTTGGTTACTTTAATATGGAAAACTCGGACAACCATATTGCTACAGCTGACGTTATTCTTAAGACACCGCTTGAACACGATAGCTTAGCCAATAATTATGAGACACTACTGTCCACGAAAATCTTTTAACAATCTCTTGAAACTCCTTTAAATACAAGCTTATAGGAGATAAAATAGAC
>CAKQFF010000189.1 GCA_934230685.1 uncultured Prevotella sp.
GGCAGCACCTCGGTAGGCGAGAGCGACGTGCCTAATAGTTCCATGCATCGTTCAATCTCGCCTTGTCCTGGAAGAAAGGCGAGAATGTCGCCTTCGTGTTCCCCGTGCGCCTTGGCAATGGCAGAAGCTGTGGCAGAGGCGATTGACGAAGAAGAGAAAGGATAATTGGCGGATGTGATGTCGTGTCTGTCGGTTTCGGTTGTTGTATAGTTTATTTCCACAGGGAACATTCGTCCCTCGCTCTCTATAAGCGGAGCTTTCAGAGCCGCGCAGATGTTGGATGCGTCGATTGTGGCAGACATTATCACAATCTTCAGATCAGGGCGTATTATCTCCTGAGTCTGTCGGGTGAGGGCAAGAGCAAGGTCGGAATTAATGCTGCGCTCATGAAACTCGTCGAATATCACCACGCTCACTCCCTCGAGTGTGGCGTCGTCCACGAGCATTCGTGTGAGGATTCCTTCTGTCAGCACTTCAATCCTCGTCTGTTTCGATACTTTGTTCTCAAATCTAATCCTGTAGCCCACAGTCTTTCCCACCTCTTCGCCAAGCATTTGCGCCATGCGCTCGGCTATCTGTCGTGCGGCAAGTCGGCGAGGTTCAAGCATGAGAATTTTGCCACCGTCGTTATTCAGTCCTGCCAGTATGGTTAAAGGCAGGAGGGTAGATTTGCCCGCACCCGGTGGGGCGGTCACTACGAGCGACTGGTTGCCAGCCAATGTCTCGTTCACGTCGTTTGCGATGAGCGAGGCAGGCAGCGAATTGTTATTTGTGATTATTTCTTGCAGAGTCATGCTGCAAAGTTACAGAAAGTATCTTACAGTTGGAAATATGTCATTAATAATTTGTAACTTTACGCCAAATTACGTAAACACGTATAAACCCTTATAAAAAACCAATAAACTATGAAAAGAAAAACAGCTCTTATCACAGGCGCAACAAGCGGAATAGGCGAAGCTTGCGCACGTCGTTTTGCCAATGGTGGCTACAATCTTATTATTACAGGCCGCACAGCCGACAGACTCAAGACTCTAAAGGCTGAGTTTGAAGCCATGGGCGTGGCTGTGCTCACGCTTGCTTTTGACGTGTGCGACCGCGAGGCCACCCGCCAGGCCGTTGCAAGCATCCCCGAGAGTTTCAAGCCTATTGACGTGCTGATAAACAATGCCGGACTCGCCCGTGGCCTTGAACCCGAATACGAGGGCAGTTTCCAGGATTGGGACGAGATGATAGACACCAACATCAAGGGTCTGCTCAATATGACCCGTCTTGTGGTGCCCGAGATGGTGAGCCTCAACCACGGACATGTGATAAACATAGGTAGTGTGGCTGGCGACGCCGCTTATGCTGGTGGTGGAGTCTATTGCGCCACAAAGGCGGCAGTCAAGGCCCTCACCGATGGTTTGCGCATAGATGTGGCACATACCAAGGTGAGAGTGACCAACCTAAAGCCGGGACTTGTGGAGACCAATTTCTCCAACATTCGTTTCCACGGCGACAACGAGCGTGCCGACAATGTCTACAAAGGCATCGTCCCTCTGCGTGGCGAGGACATAGCCGATGTGGCTTTCTATGCGGCAAGTGCGCCTGAGCATGTGCAGATAGCCGAGGTGTTGGTGCTTGCCACCCATCAGGCCAACGGAACTGTTGTGCACAGGGAGAAATAAAAAAAACCGTTATTAATATTTAATTCTGATTTCAAATAAAATGCTATTCGAAATCAGAACAATCTTGCCAAGAAGTCATAATTCTCCCCTTCTTCTACGATTTCGCAGTTAAGTCCGCATTGTTTGCTGATTGATGCGAGCAGCATAGGGTCGGTGTAGAGCCAGTCGAACGGCTCCCCTTTAACGTTCTTGTACTGCATCTGGTAGTCCACCTCGCCATAGTAGGGCGCGTTAAGGTCGATGTCCATCGATCCGTCCTCGTTTTCGTAGATGTATTTCAGGTCGGAGGAGTCGATAAGAATCTGTCCGCCCTCGGCGAGCAATTCTTTCAGTCGGTTGAGCAGCATGGGCAGTCGGTTTAGTTTTCCGGCAATGCCCGTGCCGTTCATCAGAAGCAGCAGAGTGTCGTATTTTCCATGCAGTTGCTGGTTGAAAAGGTTGACGCACTCCGCATCCTTCACTCCACGTTCCTTCATCACCTCGCAGCTGAGTGGCGAGATGTCGATGGCTTTCACCTCTAGGCCATGCTCCTGCAACGCTAAGGCGTGGCAACCGGCTCCTGCTCCGATGTCGAGCACTCTGCCCTTGGCCATGTTCAGGGCCTTTTGCTCCAGTCGTGGCATTTGGTTGAATGTGCGGAAGAGGTGGGCAACGGGCATTTCGTCCTCGTCGAACATCGATGAGAGCACTCGCAGGCGCGAAGCCTTACCCTTGTTTTGATAGTCGCGTATAGCTGCTCCCATAGGGTCGTTGTTGGGAGAAATAGTTGTATATTCCATTGAGTCTTATATTTTTATTTTCTGTATAATTTCAGAGCCATAATCTTGCCTTTCTTTTGTTTGGATGTAAAGATACTCAAAATCTTCTTCTAAATGTGTGATTTATCAAGAAAAATCTCTATATTTGCATAAAAATCAAGCAATATCATACAAATTATTGAAAATTTTGGTAGAAAACAAATCAACAACCCAATATGAACAAACGTGAATACGCTAAGGCAAACCTCGAATGGCTTGCCGAGAAAGCCAAGGAGGAGGGCGTGAAGTCTCTTCCGCGTGGCATTTACTATAAGGTTTTATCTGAGGGCAACGCCGACGGCAAGCATCCAACTCCGCGCAGCATCGTCACCGCCCATTACACAGGCCGCACCATCAATGGCAAGAAGTTCGACTCCAGCCGTGGCGGCGCTCCGTTGGCTGTGCGCCTTTGCGACCTTATCGAGGGATGGATTATTGCCATGCAGCAGATGTGTGTGGGCGACAAGTGGGAAGTCTATATTCCTGCTGAAATGGGCTACGGCAAGTTCTCGCAGCCAGGCATTCCGGGTGGCTCCACGCTCGTGTTCGAAATAGAGTTGCTGGGCATTGCGTAAGGCAAAGTCCCTAATATTAAGTAACAATTCAGAATTATCTTTACAGATATGATTGTGTGTCAAAACTCAAACAAATGCGGGCTGAAAGCCCAATATCTCCATAGCCCAGGGCGTTGCCCTACCCTTTATACACATCTTTTGTTCTTTGAA
>CAKQFF010000190.1 GCA_934230685.1 uncultured Prevotella sp.
TGTGGGTGCCAAGCTCGTGTTTGTGGATGTGCAGAAGGATTGCCTTGAGATGGACTATGAGGCAGTGGAGAAGGCTATCACTCCTAATACCAAGGCTATCATCCCTGTTGACTTGGCTGGTATTCCTTGCGACTACGACAGGCTGTATAGTATCGTGGAAGGCAAGAAGGATATTTTCACTCCTAAGACCGACTTGCAGAAGATGCTTGGACGTGTAGCCATTTGCTGTGATGCCGCCCATGCCTTTGGTGCATCACGCAAGGGAAAGATGGTGGGAGCTATTGCTGACTTCTCGTCTTTCTCGTTCCATGCAGTGAAGAACTTTACTACTGCTGAGGGTGGTGCTTTGTCATGGAACCTGCCTTTTGGTAATGAGAAGGTGGTGAAGGACTTGGACAAGAATGTGGATAATACATTTAGTGGTGTGCCTGAGATTGAGGGGGAGACTTGGAATGAGAATCTTTACCGCAAGACACAGCTGTTGAGTCTGCATGGACAGAACAAGGATGCACTGGCTAAGACAAAGCTCGGCGCTTGGGAGTATGACATCATCGGCACTTGGTATAAGTGTAACATGACTGACGTGGTGGCTGCTATCGGATTGGTGCAGATGCTGCGTTATAATGGTATGTTGGAGCGCAGACGCAAGATGATTGAGCGTTATGACGAGGCTTTGAAGGTGCTGAACGTGGCTGTGCTGAATCATTATGATGAGGAGCATACATCGTCTGGTCACTTGTACTTGGTGCGTCTGTTGGGCAAGACCCGTGAGGAGACAAACAAGGTGATTGAGAAGATGGCGGAGCGTGGCATTGCCACTAACGTTCACTACAAGCCGCTGCCTATGATGACTGCCTACAAGAAGTTGGGCTTCGACATCAAGGATTTCCTAAATGCTTTCCACATGTTTGAGAATGAAATCACTCTGCCGTTGAACACTAAGATGACGGACGAGGACTTGGAGTACGTTATCGAGAATTTTGTGGAAATAGTAAATGGTATCTAATGATAACATCTAACGAGAGACTATTGTTAAATCTCATAAAAGTGGCATTGGGCAAAAGCACGAGATGTGCCTTGCCTGATGCCATTGATTGGAACACATTGTTTGATTTGTCGATTAAACAGTGTGTTCCTTCTGTTGTTTTAGATGGATTAAAAAAAACAATAGCCTTTGAATCTTCCCTAAAGAAGGAGGGTTTAGGAAATGGGGGAGTGGGTAAACTGAAATGGCTCGGCATGGTACTTAATATGGAAAGGCAATATGCCAAACATGAAAGTATCATTGCGGAATTGGCGGCTTTTTATCGAGAAGCAGGTTATGGCATGATGTTGCTGAAAGGTTATGGACTGTCTAAATACTGGCCAATACCTAATCATCGCCCAACTGGGGATGTGGATATATATCTGATGGATGTGGATCATGAAGGTAAAGACAAGAGTCTGCCAGCATGGAAATGTGCGGATAAGATGATGATGGAAAAACTCAGTATAGAAGTTGACAATTCACACCATCATCATTCGGTGTTTACTTACAAAGGCGTAATGGTGGAGAATCATTTTGACTTTGTCAATGTGCATTCTCATCGCTCAAACCGATGGATAGAGAAGGAATTCAAGAGTTTGGCTATGGCTGGATGTGAGGAATACATATTCGAAAATGGCTCAAAACTGATGTTTCCATCACCATTGCTCAATTGTCTTTTTGTGGCACGCCATAATGCAAGTCATTTTGCCGCAGAACATCTGAATTTACGTCAACTGCTTGATTGGGCTTTGTTGGTGGAAAATCGTAATAAAGATATAGACTGGGAGTATTTTTGGAACAAGGCTAAAAAAATGGAAATGGAAAAGTTCGTACTGTGTATGGCGTTTATTGCAATAGAGCAACTGTCGTTTGAAAAGGGTATTTTTCATATTCCAGATGAATATGCCGATTTCCGGAAAAGTGAGCGTGAGTTGATTGACAAGGTGTTTGACAATATCATGCATCCAACAGATGTGGGAGACAATGGTAAGGGTATTGCCTATGTCATCAATCGATATAGATTATGGAAGAAGCATTTGTGGAAACACAGGATTGTATATAGCGACAGTGTTGTTTCTACATTCTGTGCTCAGATTAAAAGTCATTTAATGAAACCTGCCACTATTTTCGGTGTATAATGAAGAATATTGGATTAACTCTATTGCGGATACTTGATTGCATCAAGCAATTCTGTGTTTATTTGTTTGTGCCAAGAAAGGCGCATCACCTACCAAATGATAAATGATTATGGAATTTGATAAAAACTTTTTAGGCAAGCTCTTTGAGCAAGCTACAATGAATCCCAAATTGCGCCAATGTTTAGACTTGCGCACTTCCGAAGCTGATACAAGCCAGCGCATGTTGGTTGCGCTGTTGCCAGGAACTGTTGTGCCTATTCACAGGCATGAAGACACAACAGAGTCTGTAATCTGTCTGTGTGGCAAATTGGATGAAGTGATATACGAGGAGGTTGTGACATTCGGGAATGCTGCATCTGACACTATGCCTATGGGTATGGATGCACAGGATATGACACGCAAAGTGGAATACCGTGAAGTGCAGCGCATCCGTTTATGTCCTGCTGAGGCTAAGTATGGATGCCAGATACCCAAAGGCGCATGGCATACAGTGGAAGTGATTGAGCCGAGTGCAATGTTGAGTTTTGAATGTTGAATGTTGAATTGTCGGCAAAGCCGCTTGCCAGAGCAATGTAAGTATTCGGTGAAAGCCGTATTGTACGCCTATATATAGTTTTGTACCTTTGCCATCGACTTAAAACATTCAGATTAAGGTACAAGGTAAGAAACAATTAAACATAAAGACAACGCCAAAGGATTAAGTAGCTTTCTTATGCATATTTAATGTTGTTATCAATGCTGTTAATTCTAATTTCATTGGAAATAAAAGATTGGGTGGAGAATAGTAAAGAGTTCTACAATTAATGATGATAGTCTAATTCCATTAAGCAATTGTAATTATTATTCCTACAAAAATTGTCGTTATCAGATTTATTGTATATCTTTGCAACTAACAAACAAAACATTAAGGCTATGCGATATACAGAAGAACGATATATCAGTTTGCTGACCGACTTCGGTTTCAAGCGAATCTTTGGTACAGACCCCAACAAGGATCTGCTTATTGATTTCCT
>CAKQFF010000191.1 GCA_934230685.1 uncultured Prevotella sp.
GGATGCATTCGGTCTTTAGACACAGCAAAATGACACTTACCATTGACATACACATTGCGATTGTACGTTCTATTGCTAAAACGAGCTGGATAGATTATCGATGTACCTGCATCAAGCTTTACACAAGTATTGTCCGAGAGTATCAGACTGTCTATCTTTCCTTCAGGAACATAAAATTGTGTCAACTCCGTCTCATGTACATAATAATCAGCCGAATAGTTCCAAGCTAAAAAAGCCGTGATTATGGGTGCTATGAGCAATGCGGCGTATTTCAGGACATTTAGCACACGCAACTTGCGACGCTTGGCATTGTTGTATGCCATACGGCGATTGCGGAAAATGTCAAGTGCATCCGACATCTCACACTCTGGTATTTCAGCCACATCCTTATTCCAAAGGCGACGCAATGCCTCGTCTTTGGGGGCTGATTCTGTATATATATTATTGTTTGGTCGCATAACTATCAATGGTTTTCTACAATAAAGAGTAAAAAACCAATAGTCACACGTAGCTATTTATAGTTAAGCAATGTTAATATCGCAAGTAACGGCAAAATCTTACGCAAGTGGGCAAGTGCAGCAGATATGTGGGTCTCTACAGTACGCTTGCTTATGCCAAGACGCTCAGCAATCTCTGCATTGCTCAGTCCGTCCACACGACTCATCACAAACACACGGCGGCGCTGCTCGGGCATAGAGTCTATCTCGCGCATTATAAAACCATAAAGTTCTTCATAGCACAACTTCATATCACCCGAAACATAATTGCTTTGGACATCACATGCCGACTCATCATCGCAACATACAAGCGACTGCTTAACATAATGTATAGTCGAATTGCGTGCTGAGACAAACAAATAGTTGTCGAGGTTTTCTATTTTTGTAAAGCGCTCACGCTTTATCCATAATTCCATAAAAAGATCCTGAACTATGTTCTCTGCCTCACTCTTGTCATGGCAAAAACGCATGACAAACTGCAATACCTTAGGATAATACTCCACAAACAACGCATCAAAAGCCCTCTCATTGCCATCGGCAAGGGCTGACATAAAAAATGAATTATTTGTTAACTTATCCATAACTATAATACTACAATAACTTTAAACGAGTGCAAAGTTAAACATTTTTTTCATGTTAACTAAACATATTTGTATTTTATCTTTGTTATTAATAATATTTCCACTTTAGCATAAAATAAAAAAGAGGGCGTGCCTCGTATGGACAAACCCTCTTACTTTAACCAAAATATGAGCACCTAAAAAACCTACATCCTACTCTCCCGACCTTATCTCTTCTATCTGCTTCAGGATTCTGTTGAGTCGGCGACGCGATTGTATAAGATGGTATATTCCAATAGCTCCACCAATAACAGCACCTACTATCGCTCCGCAAAAGAACCCCATCTGATAGTCGGTATCCATATTACGGCTTGCATAATAGAAGAAACCGGAGAGCCAAACTATGATAAATGGTATGCCAAACTTGAGCCAGTCGATGGAAAACTGCTTGTAATCATTGATGTGCTTGGCAACAACAAGCAGGTCGCCCGTGAGCAGACTCTCCTTCATAAGTCGCTTTACCGACCAAACTGTAGCGGCAGCGGCAATCAGCAAAAAAGCTATAGTCGCTAACGTAAACCACATTGGCATTCCCCATTGGGGCATGTAGATATAATATATGGGTGTGGCAAACAGAACACATACTATAGAAAAAATCATAGTGTTGCGCTCCTTGCCCATATCCTTGCTCATGGCTCGTCGCATCAAACGTTCGTTCACTATCTGTTGCTCACTGAGTAGCGAGCGAAGCTCGTTCATGTCATGGCGCATCTGCTCCAATTCATCCGTATATTTTTCATTTGTTTCCATAATATATAATTTGTTAGATTTAAACATTTACCAATCATTTCATTCGCTTCATCTGCTCTCTTATCCTCACCAGTCTCACCGACACATTCTTTGTCGATATGCCAAGTATCTGTCCTATCTCCTCATAAGGCAAGTCCTCAAGCCACAGTAGGACAATAGCACGGTCGAAGGGCTGGAGCTGACAGATGCGGTTGTGCAACTGGTCGGCACGCTGAACACGGCTCTCAGACGATGGGTCAAACAGATTGACATCCATTGTCAACGGTACTGTGTTGTGCCTACGTTTCTTGCGGTCGAGAGAGATACAGGTGTTCAAGGCCACACGATAAATCCATCCGCGCAAAGCTCCCTCTTCACCCGAAAACGAGGGCAGTCCCTTCCAGATGTTTATAAGTGTTTCTTGAAAAAGGTCAGCCACTTCGTCTTCATCCTTCGAGAACATATAGCACACGGTATATATCGTGTCCTTATGGTTGCGCACAAGGCGTTCAAAATATTCTTTGTTATTTTCCATAATGAATATAGTTTTTCTGATTCTTACACTATATAAACGCATGAAATTTGGAAATACTACATCACAAACAAAATAAAAATGTATAAGATATTAGTTTGATTAATAAAAAAGTTGTACTTTTGCGATGTTAACATCAACAGTTTAGAACTAATCCAAATTAAAATAATCAAACATACAAGAAAACTATGGTTTTATCAACACTTAAGGATAGCGCTCACATCGAGTCGCTGCATCCATTATTCAAGAAGGCTTTCGACTATGTGAAGAGCCACGACATTCTCAACACTCCATGTGGAAGAATAGATGTACAGGGTGATGAGATTTTCATCAACAACTGCAATCCTGAACTTAAGGCTGCCAACGAACAGGTGCTCGAGGTTCACCGCGACTACATCGACATTCAGATTCTTCTCGAAGGTGAGGAGACTATCGGATGGAAACCTCTCGACGACTGCACCAACCTTACCAAGCCTTACGACAAGGAAGGCGACTGCGCTCTCTACGACGAGCCTGGCACAAGCTACTCCACACTCAAACCAGGACAGTTTGCTATCTTCTGGCCCGAGGACGCCCACGCTCCTATCATCGGCGAAGGCAAAGTGCGCAAGTGTATCGTGAAAGTGAAAATCTAAAATCTTAATGAGGCTACGGCATGAATGTCGTAGCCATTTTTTTGTTAATATACAAGCATAAAAAAAGGTCTCCAAAGTCGTTAGACCTTGAAGACCCAAGAATAAAGAAGGCAGCCACCTACTCTCCCGCATTGCA
>CAKQFF010000192.1 GCA_934230685.1 uncultured Prevotella sp.
CCGACACAATGAGCGAGCGCATCACCACCCAGATAAGGATTATCAAGAATGGCAACTCCGGCAGCAGCCATATCGAGATTTATCCATGACAAAAGGTACTGCTTGAGGCATATCAACCTTAAGCAGTACCTAATCCCAAAGACTTCCCGAAGGAATCCCGAAGGAAAAGTAAAGGCGTGGTGTTCGGACATTGACAAAGAAAGCATAAATTTGCCACGTTTTTGTTGGGAGTTTAAGAAATAATATATAATTTTGTTGCATCACAAATCAAAAATATCAAAACTATGAATATTGGAGACAAAATTCCTGAGATTCTTGGCATAGACCAAGACGGACGTGAGATTAAGGCAAGCGACTACCGCGGCCGCAAGATTATACTTTACAGTTATCCCAAAGCCAACACAAGCGGATGCACAGCCGAGGCTTGCTCTTTGCAGGCGCATAAGGAGGAGCTTGCTGCTGCCGGATACGATATTATAGGCGTGAGCAAGGACAAGCAGGCTCTTCAGAAGAAGTTTGCCGAAGCCAAAGGCTTACAATTTCCTCTTATTGCCGACACCGAGACCACATTATTGCAGGAGCTTGGATGTTGGGGCGAGAAGGTTGCATGCGGCAGAAAGACAATTGGTATTCTGCGCACCACCTATCTCGTGAATGAGGAAGGCGTAATAGAAAAAATATTTACTCCAAAAGAAATCAAGACAAAGATTCATGCGGAGCAGATATTGGAGTATATAAAGAATGTGGAATGAGGAATGTGGAATGTTGAATGGTCGCCTTTGGCGATGTTGAATGATTCAATGTTGAATTTTACTTCATTCCTCATTCTTCATCGGCTTACCGACCATTCAACACTCAACATTCAACATTCTTCATTCCACATCGCCAAAGGCGACCATTCCACACTCAACATTCCACATTCCACATTCTTTAGAACGGCAACCCCACAGCGAAATGCACAGAAAGGTCGCGCCCAAAATTGGGGTTGATTATTGGATAGTGCTCGCGATTGCTCTTATATGCAGGGTTTATGGCCTTCATACCCATGTCAAATCGCATGATAAAATAATCGAAGTTAAGACGCAGACCCAAGCCGTAAGCCACGGCAATCTGCTTGTAGAACTCATCAAACTTAAACTGCCCTCCAGGCTGGTCCTTATAGTTCTTTATAGTCCAGATATTACCTGCATCCACAAAGAAAGCACCATTGAATTTCCAAAACAGATAAGTGCGAAGCTCCATATTCAGGTCAAGCTTAACATCACCCGTTTGGTTGATGAAGTCGATACGTCCGTCTGTACCCTTAAACTTTCCAGGACCCAACTCACGCACATTCCATCCTCTCACAGAATTGGCTCCACCCGAGAAATATCGTTTCTCGAAAGGCAGCATCGAGCTATTGCCATAGGGATAGGCAATGCCAAGTCCGCAATGCAGGGCGAGAGTGTTCTTGGAGTCAATGGTCACAAGTCGCGTGTAGTCGATGTCTCCCTTGACGTACTGAGCGTAGGCAATATTGAAGAGAGTGAACTGTCCGTTGCTGTTGCGCTCAGCACCAAACAGATGCGATATGGCACGCAGGAAGTTTCCACCCAACTCCAGATTGGTGCGCACAGCATGAGTACCATTGTTGTAGGAAACATTCAATCCCGTTTTCAGAATGAACAAATCCTCATAGTTGTATCTCAGTATGGCGTTGCGGTTGGAAGCGTCGTCGAGATAATCCTTCTTGAACGTGCTCGAAATCCAAGGCATATGGACATAGTTCACATCAATAAGGTCGAGACGGTAGGACCATCTGTTCAAGGACGACTTCCAATAGTATCGCCATGCCGACGAAAGCACTCGCCTATGAAATTCAGGACGGTTCTGCATGTTGTAGCTGAAGAGAAGCTCCGAGCGCATATTGTTACGGTAGCGGTATTTGCGCGGAAGGAATGGGGCGATGATACGCGGGAACACGATCTTCGTCTCCACATTATATTCCCTGTAGTCCTGGTTCTGATAGCCCTCCAATCCCGTGATTGCCTCGAAAGCACCACGCAGCTGCACGCTGAAAAGCTCGCTGCCACGGAATATGTTGTTGTTCTCGTAGGTGAGCGAGGCAGCCGCGCCGAAGTCGCCTGCCGTATTAGTGCCCTCAGGCTGGAAGGAGATGGTGTTTGGCCGGCGGGTGCTCACGTGGATATTACAGTCGAGAAGCGAGGTGTCGGGCAGTTCATCAAACGAGATATTGGTATAGCGCACAGCCTGCAGACGTGCGAAATTGTTGTATGTAGACTCAAGGTCGGAGGCGCTGAACGGCTTGCCCGACTTTATGTCAGTATTGTTCTCAAGCACCTTGCGGCGTATTGGAATCTCGTTGCCTCCCACCCCGTGGTAGAAGATATTGTTGATGAAATACTGTCGGTGGTTTGTCTCAGGACTGTTGTTCGAGCCACGGTATTTTATGAGTCGCAGGGTTAGGTCGACCGTGCCGTCCTTGCCTGTGGAGTCAGCCTCGTAATGTATGAAGTCCTTGTTGAACTTATAATATCCGTTGTTGATAAGTTTGTTGGACAACCGCTTGCGCTCAGCCTCAAGATTGGCGTTGGAGAAGTCCATGCCTCTGCTTAGCCGCCGCGTCTTAGGATCGGCTGTGTTGAGCATAGGAATGAGCAGCGAGTCCTCGATGACATAATCCACAGAGTCGATAGTGAATTTTCTGCCCGGACTCACCTCATACGCCACATAAGCCTTCTTTCCTCGCTTTGTGGTGCTGGCAGTAGCCTTTGCCTCGAGATAGCCCATGGTGTTCATCGCGCTCACCATATCGCGGCAAGACGTCAACACTTGTGAGGAGTCGTAGACCACAGGAGCCTCGCCCATGCTGCGCAATATGCGGTTGGTCCATTTAGTGGAGTCGCGTCCAGAGAGGTTGTAGAGGTCGAGCGGGAGATTGAACAGCGAGAACCATTTAGAGTTGGGTCGCTGGCGCATGTAGGGTGTAAGCTGGTTGGCGTTGAACGAGCTTGTGTCGCTCTTCACCGTAGTTCCCCTGAGCAGGTAATCCCCGTCGGCTACGTACTTCGTAGGCGAGCACGACATCGTGGCTATTATAGCGACAAGAGGGAATAAAGCTTTATGT
>CAKQFF010000193.1 GCA_934230685.1 uncultured Prevotella sp.
TGGTGTGCAGATAGGCTTGAGTCGACGACGACGATGTGTTGGTGTTGTTCTCCGAGCGTCGGTCGGCTGTGGAGAATGCAGCCTGTAGTGTGATGTTGAATATTCCAGAGCGTTTGCTGTTGCAGAGCCAGTCGAGCTGCATATTGCCCCGCAACAGATTGTCGCGTTGGCGCTGATAGGTGTTGCGGAAGGCATCGGGGTCGGCCTCTGAGTTGTATCCGCCGATGTTGCCTGTCAGTCCGGTGGTCAGATTCAGGCTTGATCCTTTCATTCGGAATACCTTATTGTAGGTAACCGACAGTATATTGCGGCTATATGCCGTATGTGGCGATGCGATGTCGGTGAACGACCGGGCATGCTCTATCGAGAAGTTCAGCGTTCCTGCGTTGTGGCTCAAAGCCATACCCTTGCTCAGAGCCACTTGTCGGGTGTAAGGATTCATCGAAGCCTCCATAATCCAAGGCGTGTGTCCGCGTCGGGTGTTCACCTTCACCACGCCGTTGCTAATGTCGCCATACTCAACGCCAGGTATTCCGGCAATCACCTCAATGCTTTCGATATTTGATGTGGAGATATTGCGTGTTGATGCCGACTGCGTCTCGCTCATGCTTGCGTTGTTGTTCAGGCGCATTCCGTCTATCTCGACAGCTGTGCCGAATGCGGCGTTGCCCCTCTCGCCGGTGTTCGAGCGCAGCGCCATGCGCGAGTCGTCGGTAAGGGTTGAGTTTATGGTTTGTCCGCCTGGCAGCAGCGCCATGATGTCGTTGAGGGATAGAGCCTGCGAGTGGTCGAGTGTGGCGCGGTCGATAGAGTAGGTTGTGGTTCCGATTGTCGACCTCTTGCGTGCCGTCACCTCCACCCCTGGGATGCTTAGGTTTTCCTCCTTCAGTCGTATGTTCTTGAGGTCGGTGTTGCGGTTGAGATTGAATTGTACGGTGCGGGAGACGTATCCCAGGGTCCTCACTTCTATTGATGCAGGTCCTTGTGGCACGTTCTCAATGGCGAACATGCCGTTGGCATCGGTTGCAGCCCACAATTCAAGGTTTAATACCTTGACAATGGCGTACGGCAGCGGTTGCATGGTGCTGTTGTCGAGCACACGTCCCGACACCTTGAAGCGTCCGCCTTCGGCCATTGCTGCAGCCGAAATTATCAAAAACAGTAATAATGTTATTGCTTTCTTCATCTCTTGACAACTTGTCGGTTATAGAATATAACTAATTTGGTTTCAGTTGGCAAAGTTATTGAAGTTTAGCGTTTTGCGCAATACCGAAATTTAGGTAAATACAATACCGAGATTTAGGTAATATGGGTTTAGTCAGATAATTAGCTGTTCTAAAAAAGTATTAGGTCGGGCTAAAATGTACTCGACCTAATACTTCGTTTTCGTTCTTCTTATTTCTTCAGTCTGATGCGAAATCCTGACCACAGGCACCAGATGGCGAGCGCCCCCATCACGAAGATAAAGACATACGTGGCGATGGAGCCGATGAACAATCTGCCGCTGTGCGCCTCAAGGGCCACATTCCAGAGCGACATGGGGAGCTGGTTCATGATTGCGGGTTGGGCGGCGAATGATGAGCCTTCGTAATATTCTGCAATCACAGGCGAGGAGAAGTCCTGGCTCATGCCCGCTATCGCTTTCTTGCCGAAGGGCGCTCCCGCTTGTTTGGGTGCAGGCTTCCCCGTGAAATAGTCGGTGGAAGAGGCGCTAAGTCTGTCCCACACGAACAGTCCGCTGAATGAGCCGCAAAGCCATTTGCCGTTGTTGTCTTTTTGCAGGACGTTCAGTCCCATCACGCTCACAGGCGGGGCAGCCTCTATCTTCTTAGCCACGCCCCGTTGCAGATTCAGGGAGTAGAAACCCTCGGATGTGGACAGGAGCCAGTCGTGGCACGTGTCGTCGTAGGCAATCATGCGCAGCTTGTCGTTCCAGGGGTTCGGACTGCTGAGAGTGGTGCCGGGAATAGCCGGAATCTTGCTCAGCACCAGCGCAATCATCACAGGCGGACGCAGACACCAGCCCGTGATGGCTGTCAGCAGCGTGAGTATGATGGTGTAGCGTCCTATGCGGTCGTGGAGCAGGAGCGAGTTCTTAAGCCAGAACTTCTGTCTTGGTCGCAGCCAAAACACAAAGCCCGTGATGCAGAGCAGCACAAGCACCACGGCCACAGCGTCCACAGCGAGCTTGCCAGCCGTGCCGAAGAGTTCGCCGCTATGCAGCAGCCATACTGTGCGAAACGCCGTCACCTTGCCGTCGTAATCCTTTGGCGCGTGAATCTTGACTCGCGAGAAAGAAGTGTAGGGCGGCAGCGAGGTATAGGCATACGAGCGGCTCAGCACCACAAGCGTGTCGCCATGACAGGCGATGTCGGTCAGGCGCTCGTCGTCGCTCAACGGCATTTTCACCTCGTGCCATGCGCCATGAACGCCAAAGCGGTAGAGGGCGAAGGGAGATACGGCAAACAGACTGCTCTTATGTCCGTTGCGCTCCGTCTTCACCACATTCCTAATCTGGCGAAAGTCTGCCCCTGCGGGCAAGCCTTCGTTGAAATCATTGAAGGATGAGGCTTTGGAGTTGGTGAGCCAGATGCCGCCGTTGCCATAAAGCAGAAGGTCGTGGCACGAGTCAGGCTTTTCTTTGCACAAGTCAGGCTTTTCTTGGCACAAGTCCGACATTCCGTGAGAGTCCGACGGTTGTAAATTGCTGATATCGAGAGTTCCCCTCAGCAGTCCTCCGTTCCAGTTTTTGAATTCATATCGGCTGGGCAGAAACTTTCGGCTCACGTTCACTTCCTTGATGAGTTGTCGGTGGTTGAGCAGAATGCCCGACACGCAAAACATCAGCAGGAAGAACGCCAAGCCTATTCCCAGCCATTTATGTTGTTTTCTCCAAGTCCTTTTCTTCATTTATTTCTTCTTTTTTCTTGCCGCCACTACAATATATCCCAGCAGCACGATAAACGCCGCGAGAATGCAAATCATCTGAGTGGCGTATTCCTGAGGCTCCACCCAGAACTCATGGAAGAAGTCGAGTCGTCCGAGCACTTCTACCGGCACCCAGAACACCACCACCGTGGCAATAGCCATGCGTATGTTGGCTCCCCACGAACTGAG
>CAKQFF010000194.1 GCA_934230685.1 uncultured Prevotella sp.
TGGTGGAGTCGTGCTCGCTAAGTTGCAGATTGTCAAACCATTGCTTCAAATTGACAATAGGCATTTCCACAAGCTCGGTGATGCTTCTGCCACCAATCTTCACCCATGTAGCCTCCTTCTTCAGTCGGGTGCCATTGCACACGGGGCAGACAGTCTTGCCGCGGTATCGGCTCAGGAGCACACGGTATTGTATCTTGTACTGATTCTCCTTCACCATCTGGAAGAACGAGTCGATGCTCACACGATCCTTCTGGTCGCGGCTTTTGTCGGATGGCAGTCCGTGCCAAAGCATATTCTTCTGCGTGCGGGTGAGCTTGTAGTAGGGTTCGAAAATGGGGAAATTGTCGGCGGCAGCTCGGCGGCAGAACTCCTCCTTCCACATTCCTAACTTCTCGCCATGCCAACATTGCACACAGCCGTCGTAGACGCTAAGCGAAGTGTTGGGAACCACAAGCTTCTCGTCGATGCCAATCACCTTGCCGAATCCCTCGCATTCGGGACATGCTCCGGCAGGCGAGTTGAAGGCGAACATATTGTCGTTGGGACGTTCAAACTCGATGCCGTCGGCCTCGAACTTCGTTGAGAACTCGTAGCAGATGTTGGAAGGGAAGAAAACCAGTCGGCAAATGCCGTTGCCCTCGAAGAAGGCCGTCTCCACAGAGTCGGTGAGTCGCGACAGGCTGTCCTTGGAGTTGCTTGTGCTCATGCGGTCGATGAGTATTGAGATATCCTCGGTCTTGGCGTTCGCCAAAGTGTCGGCGTCGGCAAGGAAATCCTCTATTCTCACAAACTCATTCTTGTAGAACAGGCGCGAGTAGCCCTGCTGCATGGTCATCGTGAGCTGCTTCTCCAATGTTCGGTCGCTTATGGTGACGAGCGGGGCAACGATGGCAAACTTCGTGCCCTCCGAATAGTTCTTCGTACACTCAATCACATCCTCCACCGTATGCACCTTCACCTCCTCGCCGCTCACGGGCGAATAAGTGCGGCCAATCCTGGCGTAGAGCAAGCGCAGATACTCATAAATCTCGGTTGACGTGCCCACGGTACTTCTCGGATTTCGCGAAATAACCTTCTGCTCTATGGCAATGGCAGGAGGCAGACCCTTGATAAAGTCTAAATACTGACGGGCGTAGGAAGAAAGCGATTCTACATAACGACGCTGGCCTTCGGCATACAATGTGTCGAAAGCCAGCGAGGATTTGCCGGAACCAGAGACTCCGGTGATGACAATAAATTTATTGCGTGGTATATTGAGGCTCACGTTCTTAAGATTGTTGACGCGAGCCCCCTTAATCTCAATGTTTTTTTCCATTTTAAGAATTCATGGAAAGCAAGAACTCTTCGTTGTCGCGAGTGTGGCCCATTCGGTCGTGGATAGAATTCATTGCTTCTATCGGGTTCATATCTGATATAAACTTGCGCAAGATCCACATTCTGTCGAGTGTTGTCTTGTCCTGGAGCAGGTCGTCGCGACGAGTGCTTGAAGCCACAAGATTGACAGCAGGGAAGATACGCTTGTTGGAGAGCGAGCGGTCGAGCTGCAACTCCATGTTGCCAGTACCCTTGAACTCCTCGAATATCACCTCGTCCATCTTGCTGCCAGTGTCGATGAGAGCGGTGGCAATGATGGTGAGCGAGCCGCCACCCTCGATGTTGCGGGCCGCACCAAAGAAGCGTTTCGGTTTCTGCAGAGCGTTGGCGTCGACACCACCAGTAAGCACCTTGCCAGAGGCAGGCGAAACGGTGTTGTAGGCACGTGCCAGACGGGTGATAGAGTCAAGGAAAATCACAACATCGTGTCCGCATTCCACCATGCGCTTAGCCTTCTCGAGCACGATGCCCGCAATCTTCACGTGGCGTTCGGCAGGCTCGTCGAAGGTAGAGGCGATCACCTCAGCGTTCACGGTGCGTGCCATGTCGGTCACCTCCTCAGGGCGCTCGTCGATAAGCAGCATCATGAGATAAGCCTCAGGGTGGTTGGCAGCAATGGCGTTGGCGATGTCCTTCATGAGGATAGTCTTACCAGTCTTAGGCTGTGCCACAATCAAGGCGCGCTGACCCTTGCCGATAGGCGAGAAGAGGTCGACGATGCGTGTGCTGAGATTGGTTGTTGAACGGTTGCCGCAGAGGTTGAACTTCTCATCAGGGAAGAGCGGCGTGAGATGCTCGAAGGCAATACGGTCGCGCACATCCATAGGCTCGCGTCCGTTGATCATGTCGATGCTTGTGAGCGGGAAATACTTCTCGCCGTCGTGTGGCGGGCGCACGTGGCACTCCACAACATCGCCAGTCTTCAGTCCGTAGCCCTTAACCTGCTGAGCCGACACATACACATCATCCGGAGAAGAGAGATAGTTGTAGTCGCTTGAGCGGAGGAATCCGTAGCCGTCGGGCATTACCTCAAGCACACCGTTGGCTGTGATAATGTCGGTGAAATCATACAACGGCTCATCCTCCTGAGGAGCGTATGAGTCGCGGCGGTCCATCTGCGGAACTGTGGGATTGTCGAACATGTCGTAATTTGGCACTATGCCATGATCCTCGATAGGAAGGTCGACAACGGTGATGAAATCCGTGCCGTCGCCCGGGTCGCCGCTCCACACGTCGTTGGTGTTGCTGCTGCCCTCTGCGCCACCCTCGTTGTTGCCCTCGTTGTGGGCGTTCACCTTAGCCTGGAGTTTGGCAAGGAGAGCCTCCTTTTCGCTGTCGTTCTCGTTGTTGTTGTCGAAAGAGGCTTCGGGGATGGTCTGTTCGGCCTGTGTCTCAATATTATCGTTGTTTTCGGCAAAATCGTTCTGGTTTTGCTCTTGAGCCTCTATTGGTGCGTTTGTATCTTCCATAGTGTTCTGTGCCATGTTCTGTTGCGCCATGTTCAGTTCGTTTTGTTTCTTGCGGGCTTCAATGGCTGAAATAAGTTCCAATTCTTTTTTTGATTTGCGTCCTCTGTGCTTAGGTATTGCCATAAGCATTTCCTCGAGGGATAGTTCTCTTTGTCCTTCTGCTGGATTTTGGTTGTTGATTGGGTCCAATCCTGCGGGTTGCGTATTATCTGTCATAGTTGTCT
>CAKQFF010000195.1 GCA_934230685.1 uncultured Prevotella sp.
TGGTGTAGGCGCTGTTATCTGTCTCTCTACTGATAAGGCTGCTTATCCTATCAACGCTATGGGTATCACCAAGGCTATTGAAGAAAAAATTGCTGTAGCTAAGAGTCGTTACTCAGGCAAGACCAAGATTTGCTGCACACGTTATGGTAACGTAATGTGTTCACGTGGTTCTGTAATTCCTTTGTGGATTGACCAGATTCGCAATGGCAATCCTATCACATTGACTGAGCCTAAGATGACACGTTTCATCATGTCATTGGAAGAGGCTGTTGACCTCGTACTCTTTGCTTTCGAGCATGGTCAGAACGGTGATATCCTCGTTCAGAAGGCTCCTGCTTGCACTATCCAGACACAGGCAGAGGCTGTATGCGAGCTCTTCGGTGGTAAGAAGGAAGATATAAAGGTTATCGGTATCCGCCATGGTGAGAAGATGTACGAGACATTGCTCACCAAGGAAGAGTGTGCCAAGGCTGAGGATATGGGCAACTTCTATCGCGTACCCGCTGACAACCGTGGTTTGAACTACGACAAGTTCTTTAAGGAAGGAGACACCAAGCGTGCTGAAATCGAAGAGTTTAACTCAGACAATACCTATCGTTTGAACCTTGAGGAAACAAAGGCAAAGATTGGTGCTCTGGAGTACATCAAGAAAGAATTGAGTGGCGAGGGTAACTTCGTGCAGTAAATAAAACCACTATGAAGATTTTAGTTACTGGAGCCAAAGGTTTTGTAGGTAAAAACCTTTGCGCTCAACTCAATAATATAAAAGACGGCAAGGCACGTTGCTACGGTGACTTGCAGATAGAGGCAGTTTTCGAGTACGACCTCGATTCTACTCCCGAGCAGCTTGACCAGTGGTGCAAGGAGTGCGACTTCGTATTCAACCTTGCTGGCGTAAACCGTCCAAAAGGCAATGACGAGTTTATGAAGGGCAACTTCGGTTTCGCCTCTACCTTGCTCGACACCCTTAAGGCTCACGGTAACAACTGCCCTGTTATGCTTTCAAGCTCACAGCAAGCATCCTTAACAGGACGTTTTGGTAACAGTGAGTATGGTCGTAGTAAAAAGGCTGGCGAGAATTTGTTCCTTGAATATGGCAAGGAGACCGGAGCCAAGGTATTGGTTTACCGTTTTCCAAACCTCTATGGCAAATGGTGTCGTCCCAACTATAATAGTGCAGTAGCCACCTTCTGCAATAATATTGCCAACGACCTCCCTATCACCGTCAACGACCCAAGTGTAGAACTTGAACTGCTTTACATCGACGACCTTGTTGACGAGATGATTCACGCATTAAAGGGTGAGGAGCATCATTGCGAGTTTGAGGGACTTGACGTACTTCCTTCAACAGAAGGTAAGTACTGCTATTGTCCTATCACTCACAAGGCTACTCTTGGTGAAATAGTGGACTTGCTCCATAAGTTTGCCGACATGCCCAAGACATTGATGATTCCTGAAATCCCAGCAAACTCATTTGCCAAGCGTCTTTATAGTACGTTTCTTAGCTATCTGCCCAAAGACAAGGCTATCTTTGATTTGAAAATGAATGTAGATGCACGTGGCTCATTCACTGAATTGGTTCATACCCTCAACTGTGGTCAGGTAAGTATCAATATCTCCAAGCCAGGCATCACCAAAGGTGAGCATTGGCATAACACTAAGTGGGAACAGTTTATAGTTGTAGCAGGTCACGGACTTATCCAACTCCGCAAGGAAGGTACAGATGAAGTATTGAACTATGAAGTGAGTGGTGACAAAATACAATCTGTCATCATGCTCCCTGGCTACACCCACAACATCATCAACCTTTCTGACACAGAAGATTTGGTTACTGTTATGTATTGCAACGAAATCTTTGACCCCAATAAACCAGATACCTATTTTGATAAGGTAGAACAATAAAGATAAGGAACATGGAAAAGCAACCCAAATTCGATTATTCGGATATAAAGTTTAAGGATAATGGCAAATTAAAGCTCATTATCGTTGTCGGCACACGTCCCGAGATTATCCGTCTCGCAGCCGTTATCAACAAGTGCCGTCAGTATTTTGATGTCATTCTCGCCCACACTGGTCAGAATTACGACTACAACCTCAACGGTATCTTCTTCAAGGATCTGAAGTTAGCTGAGCCTGAGGTATACATGGATGCTGTAGGCGATGACCTTGGTGCCACATGCGGCAACATCATTAACTGCTCTTACAAGCTCTTTGCCCAGACAAAGCCCGATGGCGTATTGGTTTTAGGCGATACCAACTCATGTTTGAGCGTTATCGGAGCCAAGCGTCTTCATATCCCCATCTTCCACATGGAGGCAGGTAACCGATGCAAAGACGAGTGTCTGCCAGAGGAGACCAATCGCCGTATTGTAGACATCATCAGTGATGTAAACATGGCATACTCAGAGCATGCAAGAAGATACCTTGCTGATTGTGGCTTGCCTAAGGAGCGCACTTATGTTACAGGCTCACCTATGGCAGAAGTTCTTCATAACAACCTTGCTGAGATTGAGGCAAGTGATGTTCATCAGCGTCTTGGTTTGGAGAAAGGCAAGTATATCCTCCTTTCCGCTCACCGTGAAGAGAACATCGACACTGAGAAGAACTTTCTTTCTCTCTTCAACGCTATCAACCATATGGCAGAGAAATACGACATGCCCATACTTTACAGTTGTCATCCGCGCTCACGCAACCGTCTTGCTGCATCAGGTTTCCAGCTCGACTCACGTGTCATTCAGCATGAGCCTCTTGGCTTCCACGACTACAACTGTCTTCAGATGAATGCCTTTGCAGTAGTATCTGACTCTGGTACACTCCCTGAAGAATCAAGTTTCTTCACATCAGTAGGTCATCCATTCCCTGCTATCTGCATCCGTACATCTACAGAGCGTCCTGAGGCCATCGACAAGGGCGACTTTATCATTGCAGGTATCGACGAGAAATCATTGCTTCAGGCTGTAGACACAGCAGTTGAACTTTGTCGTGACGGTCAGCATGGCATTCCAGTGCCTGATTATGTAGATGAGAATGTATCAACAA
>CAKQFF010000196.1 GCA_934230685.1 uncultured Prevotella sp.
TGTATAAAGGGTAGGGCGTTGCCCTGGGCTGTGGAGATATTGGGCTTTCAGCCCGCTTTTGTTTGATTTTTGACACACCCTCCTCCTACAATATGTAAAGATTATTCTGAACTGTTACTTACAAAATTCCACTTTTATGCCAATCCACATGCCTCAACATTCCACTTTATTGCGATTTCAGTAGTCTTTGCAGATGTTTTCGACCAAAACCAACACATTTCATTGACACTTCCACACTAATCTCCACACGCTTTTTCCGCCAATAGGGAGAGCTAAACCACTATTTCCTGCTATAAAAACGCTTGATATTGGCATTATTTAGGCTGTTTTTTCCTTTTATTTGGCAGTACTTTCTAACATCCTTGCAAACCATACCTTTCTAAACTATTGATTTTAAGACCTTTAGAGAAAACTACACTTTCAAAATCTTCCACTTCCAGTTCTTCCAATTAATTTTAAGAGGGTATCAACTTCCTTGCTTCTTTTATATATTTATATATAACTATATATATATAATTAATAATCAATAAGTTATAAAGATAGAAGAAGAGAATCCCGCAAAACATACCATTCATTTTTTAATTGGAAGAACTGGAATATTGGAAGATTGCACCAAAACGAAGTCACTCTCCTATAAAGCAAAACCACTTCCTCTATAAGGCAAAACTACAGCTTCAGCATTGTCTTTACATATAGCAGGAGGATATGGCATCCCTGCCATACCCTCCAAATAGGCTGGACAATCAAAGCGGAGTGGGTATGGCATGGATGCCATACAACTCCTACAGATTGCCGCTCATATATTATAAACACATACTTAGGAATACACCTTATTTTTTCTTAATGACTTAATGACTGAGCAATCTCTATGTCTCGTCATTCGATACGTAGCGAATGCTTCAAATCACTTCTTAGTCAGCAGATGCCAAATCTCTCGTACCCACAGCACGAATGATGAGCCGATGATGATGATGATCCAGTCAATCAGCTTCAAGCCCTCAACATTGAAGAACTGCTGCACACCCGGAGTCTCCACCATTATAACCTGACCAACAAAGATGATTGCCACGATAGAAAGCAAACCCTTGCAACCCTTGAAGTGCAATGCACTACGGCCAGTCTCAAATGCACGGGCATTGAAGAGATAGAAGAAGTGGGTCATCACGAATGTTGTGAACAGCAACGTAAGCTCATAGGTAGTCACCTCTCCCTTGGCACCCAACTGCAAGTGAACAAGATCAGTAAGCTGGTTGACCTCTGTGTGCTGGAAGATGTAAAGCATACCTATCAACATCAAGAAGAATAGACCACCCACACCTACAATCTCGCGAAGCATAGGCTTGTTGAGGATGAAAGCATTGCGGTCGCGTGGCTTCTCCTTCATCACACTCTCCGACGGTGGCAGAGAGGCAAGAGCCATAGCTGCAAAGGTGTCCATGATGAGGTTTATCCACAACATCTGGGTCACAGTGAGCGGCGACTCTGTTCCCATGAAGGCTCCACACAGCACAAGGAAGCATGCAGTAACGTTGACCGTAAGCTGGAACAAGAGGAAGCGCTGTATGTTCTGATACAACGAGCGTCCCCACATCACAGCCTTACCAATGCTGCTGAACGAGTTGTCGATGATGGTAATGTCGGAAGCCTCTTTTGCCACACTTGTGCCATCGCCCATCGACAAGCCTACATGTGCAGCACGAAGAGCAGGAGCGTCGTTGGTGCCGTCACCCGTCACGGCTACAACCTGTTTCTTCTTCTGCAATGTCTCAACCAATCGTTTCTTGTCCATAGGACGAGCACGAGAAATAATCTTAAAGTCAAGGATGCGCTCCTCAAGTTCCTTATCCGACAAAGCGGCAAACTCCGGACCCGTGATTATATTACGCTCCGAATCCTTAGCGTCATCCCAAAGACCTATCTGGCGTGCAATCTCCTTGGCTGTGCCCGAAGTGTCGCCTGTTACTATCTTCACGCTGATGCCTGCATCAAGACATTCCTTAACGGCAGCCGGCACATCCTTTCTTACAGGGTCGGCAATGGCGGCAACACCAATGAAGATGAGTTTGCTTGCAACAATCTTGTTGCCATCAACAGCCTGGGCAGCGTCGTCCACCACCTGATAGGCAAAGCCAAGAGTACGCATTGCGCGGTTCTGGTAGGCGAGCAACTGCTTGTCAACCTCCTCCTTGCTTACCGAAGCCTCATGGCAAAGGCCAAACACAATCTCGGGAGCACCTTTCACATAAAGCACCTTCTTGCCTTTCAGAGCCTCCGACTCAACAACCGTGGCCATATACTTGCGCTCGGTAGAGAACGGCACTTCGGCAATAGTCTTCACACTCTCGCGTATCGGACGATAGTCCACACCCTGCTTGTTGAGCCAGATAAGCAACGCACCCTCTGTCGGGTTGCCCAGTATCTGCGGTTTCTCCTTGTCGGAGAAGTCGATGGATGCAGTAGAGTTAACGGCTATTCCCTCGCCAAGAATCTCCTTAGGAGTGTCGCCATACTGTTTCATCTCGTCGACACTCATAAGGTTCTGCGTCAGAGTACCCGTCTTGTCAGTACATATCACGGTTGTTGCTCCCATAGTCTCGCAAGCGTGCATCTTTCTCACGAGGTTGTTGGTCTTGAGCATACGGCGCATACTGTAAGCCAAACTCAAGGTCACGGCCATAGGCAATCCCTCTGGCACAGCCACAACAATAAGCGTCACGGCAATCATCAACGTCTGAAGCACATAGGCTATGAACGCAGCAATCTGCTCGAAAGAGCCGAAGCAGTCGGAGCCATTATTCACAAAGTACATAATGATGCGGCCCACAACAATCAAGGCAGCAAAAGCATAGCTTGCCTTAGTAACCAACTTGCCCAAGCCGTCGAGTTGCTCATTGAGCGGAGTCTTGACGCTGTCGTCGATCTGCACAGCCTCAAACACCTTGCCCTGCTCTGTCTTGTCGCCTACAGCAAACACACGGCAGATGCCATGACCCTCCATCACCTTTGTGCCTTTCATCACATGGTTGG
>CAKQFF010000197.1 GCA_934230685.1 uncultured Prevotella sp.
CCCAGAAGGCGCCGTCCATGGCAGCCTTGCCTGAGTCGGTAATGACGTTGGTTATGAGGCGAAGCATACCGATGAAGAAACCGCCGATAAGTCCCCACTCACCTGCCTTAGGAGTGATGCGCTTGGAGAAGATACCCAATGTGAACACAGCCACCATTGAAGGAGCAAGCAACGACTGGATGCCCTGGAGATAGGTGTAGAGAGTGTCCATCGACATCATTACTGGCATCCAAGCCAAGCCGAGCAATACAACAACCACAGTTGCGATACGGCCTACGAGCACGTAGTGGGCCTCGCTCATGCCCTTCTTCAGAGGCTTGTAGAAGTCCTCGGTGAAGAGTGTGGCGCAAGAGTTGAAGAATGCTGCGAGCGAAGCAACGAGGGCGCAAACGAAACCGATTGTAACGATACCCTTGATACCAGTAGGAAGCACGTTCTTTACCATTACGGCGAAGGCTGCGTCTGTGTTGAGCTGACCGGCAGCATTAACACCCATGTCGAAGCCTGCGCCTGCCTTGTTCTGCAAAGCGATGGCAATCATACCTGGGATGAGGAACATGAAGCAGGGGAGAATCTTGAAGAAACCGGCTGCTATAGTGCCGCGGCGGGCGCGAGCAATAACCTTGGCGTTGTCCTCGCCTGGCTGCTGACCAAGTACACGCTGAACGATGTGCTGGTCGGTACACCAATACCAGAAGCCGATGATGGAAGCTCCGAGGAACACTACGTATCCAGGATACTCAGGATACATTGGATCGCCCTCGTTGGTGTGGAACATGTGGTTGATGCCGTAGCCGTCGTGCATGGCGCGGGCGTTGTCCATCATAGCCGACCAACCTGCTGTTATGCTGCCGTCGCCAAGAAGGTTAAGGCCAAGGAAGAGCACGAGGAACGAGCCGATGATAAGGATTGGAGTCTGGATGGAAGAAAGGGTCATAACACCCTTCATGCCACCAAATACTGTGAATACGGCTGTGATGGCGATGAGTCCGATAGCTCCATACCAGAATGGAATGCCGAGGAGGAACTCGAAGAAGATACCACCCGTGAAAGCCGTAACGCTGACCTTTGTGAGCACGTAAGCCACAAGAGTGATGATCGAGAACCATGAGCCAGTGCGATGGGTGTATCGGAACTTGAGGAAGTCGGGCATTGTGATAATCTTGCCCAGCTTGTTGTTAAGGAGCTGATAGAACGGAACGAACAACCATCCGAGGAACAGAATCATCCAACCCTGCATCTCCCAGTGGGCCATTCCCACACCATCCTTAGCTCCAGTACCGGCGAGACCTACAAGGTGCTCAGAGCCGATGTTGGCGGCGAAGATAGCCATACCGATTACATACCAAGGTTCGCCCTTGCCGAAGAGATAGTCGGATGAGCTTTCGCCTTTAGAAGCCTTCTTGTCTTTAACGATGGCGCGCCATACTGCCCATACCACTCCGAGGAGACCTATAACGAGGACAGCCCAGTCGAGCCATACAAATTCATGTGAATTCCAATTCATTTTTTCTTTGGGTTTTTATTTATTGTTATTTTGGTTTATGCTTATCAGCAAATTGCAATATCTAAATTGTTGTCCGTTGCAGCTTATTGATACCTGACTGCTTTTATTGTTACTAACTACTACTGATTAAACTACGATATTTAACTTTATATTCTACAACAAATCTATGTATTCCGATTTTCTTACAACTACTTATATTCCAACTAACCTTGATTTTTCAACTATACTCTAAAATATCAATAGCTTTCAGCGGACAACATTTTCATATCTTGCTTATTTGTCAATTCCGAACTCACCAGTCCAGAAGCGGTAAGCCACGTGGCTATAGTATTTCTCACCCGGCTTAAGATATGGCGACGGCCAATTCTTCTTGTTAGGCGAATCAGGATATTTCTGGCTCTCAAGGCATACCGACACATGCTTCGGGTATTTGATGCCATGCTTGCAGCTTATGCCCGTGCCCTGGAAGTTGCCTGTGTAAACCTGCACTCCAGGCTCATTGGTGTACATCGAGAGGCCAATCTTTGTGGTTGGCGACCAAAGCACAGCGCAAACCTTAGTGTCGTCGCCCTTGCCGTCCTTGTAAGTGTTCAGACACCAGTTGTGGTCGTAGCCTGTGGCGTTGCGAATCTGGTCGAACGTTGTGTCGTTGATAGTCTCCGACAGAGCGTGAGCCTTGCGGAAGTCCATTGGTGTGCCCTCTACCGAGCGAATCTCTCCGGTTGTCATGTATGTTGAATCAGCCGGTGTGAAGTTGTCGGCATTAATGTAGAGCCACATGTTAGTGCCTTCTTTCGACGGGTCGCCATTGAGGTTGAAGTAGCTGTGGTTGGTCATGTTCACCACAGTCTCCTTGTCGGTTGTTGCGTCGAAGGTGATGTCGAGCGTGTTGTTGCTCAGCACCTTGTATGTGGTATGAGCTGTTACCTTGCCAGGGAAGTTGTTGTCGCCGTCGGGCGAAACAATAGTGAGGATGAGAGTTGAGTCGTTAGGCTGCTCTGCATCATACACCTGGTAGATCCAACCTGAAGGTCCGCCGTGGAGGCAATGGCCGAAGTTGTTCTGCGGCAACTGGTAGGTCTTGCCAGCTACAGTAAGCTTGCCGCCGCCGATACGGTTGGCGTAGCGTCCTACTGAAGAGCCGAAGTCGCTTGGAGAGTTTACAGAGTCGGTATACTGCTTCAGGTTGTCATAACCCAATACCACGTCTGTAGGCTTGCCATTGGCATCAGGCACTACGAGCGAAACCACTCGGCCGCCGAAGTTTGTGATGCACACCTCCATGCCGTTCTTGTTTTTAAGTGTGAAGAGTGCGGTCTTCTTGTTGTTAACTATAGAGTCGAAACGTGCCGGATTAAGTCCAGACGCGGTCTCTTCTACTGTTTTGTTTGATGTGCAAGCCGAGAGCGCGATGGCTGCTGTTGCAACACCAAGAAATGCCGGTTTAAATAGGTTCATAATGGCAATTGGT
>CAKQFF010000198.1 GCA_934230685.1 uncultured Prevotella sp.
TATTTCTAAATACAATCATTATGGGAAAAATTAAAGGTGCCATCGTGGTCAACACCGACCGCTGCAAGGGTTGCTCCCTGTGTGTGGTGGCTTGCCCAAAACAAGTAATTGCCTTAGCAGAAAAGGCCGTCAATGTGCACGGCTACCGCTATGCTATGGCAGTGCATCCTGACGACTGCATCGGTTGCGCTTCATGCGGAATCGTGTGCCCCGACGGATGTATAACAGTTTACCGTAAAAAGATGGAGGACTAATCACTATGGCAGAACAAGAAGTAAAACTTATGAAAGGCAACGAGGCCCTTGCGCACGCTGCCATTCGCTGTGGTGTAGACGGATACTTCGGTTATCCTATCACTCCACAAACCGAGGTCATTGAAACGCTCGCCGAGCTCAAGCCGTGGGAGACCACTGGCATGGTTGTGGTGCAGGCAGAGAGCGAGGTGGCTTCTATCAACATGGTCTATGGCGGCGGCGGTGCCGGTAAGAAGGTGATGACATCATCTTCAAGTCCAGGCGTGTCGCTCATGCAGGAAGGCATCAGCTATATGGCTGGAGCCGAAGTGCCGGGCCTTATCGTCAACGTGCAGCGCGGTGGTCCCGGACTGGGAACCATCCAGCCCTCGCAGAGCGACTATTTCCAGGCCACACGTGGCGGCGGCAATGGCGACTACTATGTCATTGTGCTCGCGCCTAACTCGGTGCAGGAAATGGCCGACTTCGTTGACCTTTCATTCACACTCGCCTTCAAGTACCGCACTCCGGTAATGATTCTCAGCGACGGTGTCATCGGACAGATGATGGAGAAGGTGGTGTTGCCGCCTATCAAGCCTCGCCGCACAGAGGAGGAGATTCTCAAGGAGTGCCCGTGGGCTTCAACAGGTTGCCGTGGCGGACGCAAGCGCAACGTAATCACTTCGCTTGAGCTCAAGTCGGAGGTTATGGAGGTGCGCAACATCCATCTGCAGGAGAAGTACAAGACCATCCGCGAGAACGAGGTGCGCTACGAAACCAAGTTCATGGACGATGCCGACTACATGATTGTGGCCTTCGGTAGTGCCGCCCGCATTGCCGAGAAGACTATCGAGCTTGCCCGCAAGCAAGGCATCAAGGTAGGACTGCTGCGTCCTATCACCCTTTGGCCGTTCCCGACCAAGGAGATTGAGGCTGCCGCCAAGAAGGTCAAGGGCATTCTTGTGGCAGAAATCAATGCAGGACAGATGGTTGAGGACGTGCGCCTCGCTGTCAACGGCAGTGTGCCAGTAGAACACTACGGACGACTCGGCGGTATTGTGCCGGAGCCGGAGGAAATGGTTAACGTATTAAAGGAGAAATTGGTATGAACGATATAATATCACCTGAGAACCTGGTCTACAAGAAACCGGACCTTCTCAACGACACCCACATGCACTACTGTGCAGGCTGCTCCCACGGTATGGTTCACAAACTCGTGGCTGAAGTAATCGAGGAAATGGGTATGCAGGAAAAAGCAGTTGGCGTGAGCCCTGTTGGCTGCGCAGTGTTTGCATACAATTATATCGACATCGACTGGCAGGAAGCCGCCCATGGACGTGCTCCAGCCTGCGCCACTGCCATCAAGCGTCTGTGGCCCGACCGTCTGGTATTCACCTATCAGGGCGACGGCGACATGGCTTGCATCGGCACAGCCGAGAGCATCCACGCCCTCAACCGTGGCGAGAATATCACGCTCATCTTCATCAACAACGCCATTTATGGTATGACTGGCGGACAGATGGCTCCTACTACACTTATCGGACAGAAGACTTCCACATGTCCTTATGGCCGTGAGCCTAAGCTGCACGGATGGCCGCTCAACCTCAGCGAGGTGGCTGTCACTCTGCCTGGCACTTGCTTCGTGTCGCGCCAGAGTGTTGAGAACGTGGCTTCGATACGCAAGGCCAAGGCTGCCATCAAGAAGGCGTTCACAGCATCGATGGAGGGCAAAGGCTCGTCATTGGTAGAAATCGTTGCCACCTGCAACAGCGGATGGAAGATGTCGCCGGTGAATGCCAACAAGTGGATGGAAGAGAACATGTTCAAACAGTACCCGAAGGGTGACTTAAAAGACACGACAAACCTATGAAAGCAGAGATTATTATAGCAGGTTTCGGAGGACAGGGCGTGCTCTCAATGGGCAAGATTCTTGCCTACTCCGGACTAATGGAAGATAAAGAGGTGACATGGATGCCTGCCTACGGACCAGAGCAGCGCGGTGGCACAGCCAACGTTACTGTAATCGTAAGCGAAGACCGCATTTCCTCGCCTATCCTCAGCCACTACGACGTGGCTATCGTGCTCAACCAGCCGTCGCTCGACAAGTTTGAGCCCAAAATCAAGAAGGGTGGCATTCTTATCTACGATGGTTTCGGCATCATCAATCCTCCCACTCGAAAGGATATCAATGTGTATCGTATCGACGCTATGGACAAGGCTGCCGAACTGAAGAACTCGAAGGTGTTCAACATGATTGTGCTTGGCGGACTCCTTAAGGTTTGCCCCATCGTGAGCACTGAGGGTCTGAACAAGGCTCTCTTCAAAACATTGCCCGAACGCCACCACGGCCTCATTCCTCTCAATATGAAGGCTGTGGACGAGGGAATGAAGATTATTGAGCAGATTCAAGCTGCTGAATAAATCGTTTCTCCAAAAAAAGAACTTAATTTTTTATAACTCTCTAATTATTAAGAGCGGGCCGCAGCGATGCGCCCCGCTCTTTTTTTGTTTAGCCCAAATTCTCTTTTTGTAAACCAGAGAAATAGACCAATAAAATACAAAAACTTATCGAGAACACCTATTTTCAAGACAACTATTTCGTACAAATACATCTTTTTTTATCAATTTTTACCCCAGTTCGGGATAAGATTTTGTTCATAAAAAGTTGGTAGTCTCATAAATATTTTGTACCTTTATAGGT
>CAKQFF010000199.1 GCA_934230685.1 uncultured Prevotella sp.
GATGGCATGGGAAGAGAATTCATGTATCTGTCTTAACATGCAACTAATCGCTATTTTATCCCGAATTGGGGTAATGTATAACTTTTTAAAAACATGAATGGTATGAAGAAGATGATTATCATGGCAGCAGCAATGCTCGCTTCTGTAGGTTCTTATGCGCAGCACGCAGTTGGTTCTTTCACATTGCAGCCTAAGATTGGTATGAATATCGCCGATCTTACCGACGCTGATGATTCGGACGTGCGCATTGGCTTGGCTGCTGGTGCTGAGTTTGAGTATCAGGCTGCCGATATTGTTAGCGTTAGCTTTGGTGCTATATATTCTATGCAGGGATGCAAGTCGGGCGATGCTACTTTAAAGCTTGACTATATCAATGTGCCTATCCTTGCAAACGTATATGTTACTAAGGGTTTGGCCGTTAAGCTTGGTTTGCAGCCGAGTTTCAAGGTTAACTACAAGTATTGTGCCGATGGTGTCACTGTTGATGGCGACAAGTATGGTGTTAAGGCTAATACTGTAGACCTCTCAATCCCGGTAGGTCTTTCTTACGAGTACAACAACTTCGTATTTGATGGCCGTTACAATTTCGGTGTAACCAAGGCGTTCGACTCTGATAAGGTAGACAGCAAGAACAGCGTGTTCCAGTTGACATTTGGTTATAAGTTCGACCTCTAAAAATATATATCCCGCAGATTTCACTTTAAATCTGCGGGATAATTTAATTTTTAGCTTTTCTATTTCTTATTTTCATCCAGACAATTCCTCCTATTGCCGCCAATGTAACTCCTATTGAGTTGGCTGCAAAGTCGAGCCATTCGCCCGACCTTCTTCCTCCAGTGCATGTGGCTTGCAGTATTTCTATAAGTCCGCTCATCATTACTGGCGCGAGCCATGCAAGCAGGAATAGCTTGCCCTTGTTTATCTCGTAGCGGAATCCTCCTCCTATGTCGCATTTGCGTTTGTGGCGGCGCAGATATTCCAACCATAAAGTGCCGAATGTGCCAAGATACATGGCTGTATGAACCCACTTGTCTATCAGCGTCACGTTGTCGAGTGGCGTCTGTGGGATGCTTGCGAAACACAGTATCCATATTGTGAGAATATAGAATGAGGTCACGGGGTAGGACTTGAGTAAATGCTTGATGTAATTCATAATTCGATATATTTTTCGGCAAAGTTACAAAAAATAACTGGTAATATGGTCATTGCTCCCTACAAGCCTTGATGTTTTAGTGCTTTTTATTCTTGTCATATTTACTTACGATTTATTCTGAAATGTCAATGAAATTTTATAATTTTGCATCCTTGTAAGCGTAAATGTGCTAAATCAATAGAAAAACAAGTAAATAAACAATAGGTAAAAATTGAAAAGATGTCACAGGAAAGAGTAAACTTTGGAAGCAAATTGGGTATGATTCTCGCCACGGCAGGTTCGGCTGTAGGACTTGGCAACGTGTGGCGTTTCCCTTACATGACCGGACAGAATGGTGGTGCCGCCTTCATTCTGATATATATAGCTTGTGTGCTGGTGCTTGGCATTCCGTGTATGATGAGCGAGTTTATCATTGGTCGTCATGGAGCTGCCAATACGGGCAGGGCTTATGGCAAGATGGGAGCGCATGGAATGTGGAGATTGGTGGGCTGCATGAGTGTGCTCACGGGATTTCTCATTACGGGCTATTATGCCGTGGTGTCGGGATGGTGTCTGCAATACATCTTCTCTTCGGCGTTTGGAGAGTTGAGTGGCGATCCTGAATACATCACTCGGTATTTTCAGGATTTCTCGTCGTCGCCTATAAAACCAGTGTTTTGGACAGTATCCATACTTGCCCTCACCCATTTCGTTATCATACATGGAGTGCGCAGTGGCATTGAGCGAGCCTCGAAACTGATGATGCCAACACTCTTCGTGTTGTTGCTCATGGTGGTAGTGGGTTCCTGTATGTTGCCTGGAGCGCATAAGGGCATAGAGTTTCTCTTCCGTCCCGACTTCTCGAAGCTCGACTCCAATATGTTTCTCGCCGCCATGGGGCAGTCGTTCTATTCGCTTTCCATCGGTATGGGTTGCATCTGCACCTTTGCAAGCTATTTCTCCCGCCAGGCCAATCTGATGAAATCGGCGGTGAACATCGTTGTCATCGACACTCTCATAGCTGTGCTTGCAGGACTTATGATATTCCCGGCAGCATTCTCCGTAGGGGTGAATCCCGACTCAGGTCCGTCGCTCATCTTCATCACATTGCCCAATGTGTTCCGCGAGGCTTTCTCGGCAATGCCGTTGGTGGGCACATTGATAGCCACCTTGTTCTATATATTGCTGTCGCTTGCAGCCCTCACGTCGCTCATTTCGCTGCATGAGGTGTCAACAGCATTCTTCTATGAGGAGCTGCACATCACGCGCAAGAAGGCAGCGCTTATAGTCACAGTGTCTTGCTGCATAATGGGAGCCTTCTGTTCGCTGTCGATAGGTGGCAGAGAGTGGCTTGTGATAGCAGGACGTTCGCTGTTTGATGTCTTCGACTTTGTAACAGGACAGATATTCCTTCCGGTAGTGGGTTTCCTCACATGTCTGTTTATTGGTTGGGTGGTGCCTCGGGATATTGTCAAGGATGAGTTCACCAACTGGGGTACATTGCGCGGGTCGCTCTTTTCGGTTTATCTGTTGCTCGTGAGGTTTATATGCCCGATATGTATTGTGGCGATATTCCTCAATCAGCTGAACCTGATATAATCCAGTTGAATGCAATAATATAATAATGTAAAAAAGGAGGGTGTGTCAAAACTCTCTTATTCTTAAAAAATCACAAAGAGGGTGTGTCAAAACTCCCTTATTCTAAAAAAATCACAAAGCCCTGACTTTCACAAGCCAGGGCTTTGCTATG
>CAKQFF010000200.1 GCA_934230685.1 uncultured Prevotella sp.
GGGCATAAGAAAGATGAGCATATATGGAGCCTGCTTGCAGCTTGTGGCGTGGGCTACGGCCTATCTGTTTGGCGACACCTTCATAGGGCTTGTTGTGGCTATCATCTTGGTGGACATCGGCTTGCAATGTCTGCAACTAAGCAATCAGAGTGGCTGCATTCAGGAGATGCCTCAAGCTTCCAACAGGGCCAACACCATCTTCATGACCACATATTTTATAGGCGGCTCCTTTGGCACCTATTGTGCCGGATTGGCTTGGACGCATGAGGGATGGATGGGCGTATGCGCGGTGGGAGCAATCTTGGCTGCACTTTCGCTCAGCATAACATGTTTTAATGGGAAGAGAATTTAAGGCTGGCAATAACGATTTGCCTCCAATGTTGTCAATAAGTCATTGTCAAATTGTCATTTATAAAACAAGGATATGGGGTCGGTTCAACCGACCCCATATTGTTGGTGAATATTTCATTCTTATGCCGATTGCGTTGATGATAGTGCTTCGTTTAGAGTCTGTCGCGCTTCCTCGTTGGGGATGCCTAATATATACCCGAACTCGTCGCAGTCCTTAATGGTAAGGTAGCCCGACTGATATAGGAACAGTTCTATACCGCCATCTGTAACATCAGAGGTTTCAAGAATGTTGTGTAGTACAGGGCAGTTGTCGAAATGCTCAAGGCGAAGCTCCATGTCGTTGGCAAATTTTGGTGGCATGAATGTTGTGCCAGATGAAGCCCAGTTGCTTCTGGGTTCTTTGTTGTAAAGAGCATTTATTAGGCTGGCTGGGTTGTAGACACCATCAATATTATTACGACAGAAATGGTAACCGCCGTAATAGTCTTTGAGTTTTGCCAAGGTTTCCTCTACAGTCCACTTGTTGAATTGGGCCATCTGTTCAATCTCTGGCATAAAATTTTCCATGATTTCTTGCTTTGAAATGCCGCATATAGTAGCAAACTGAGGCTCAAAGCTGATGTTACTGATATTATTGAGTGCAGAAAACAGCGAAATCTGCATAAACTTTGTTGTGCCTGTGATGAAGACAAACTCCTCGTATTCATCGTCAGCCTTGAGGATAGCGAATACATCACGATAGACGGCAATACAGCCTTCATGCTCAGGAGTGTGCCATGAATGCTGTAGCGGCGAGTCGTATTCGTCGATAAGGATAACAACCTGTTGATTGGTCTTTTCGTATGCGGTTTTGATTATGCGGTGGAAGCGGACGGCAAGAGAGTCCTCGGTTTCTGTGGGAATACTGTAGGTTTGTTCATAATCCTTGAAAATATTGTGGAAGTATGAGCGTACTGCTGCCTCGTTGGCTCCGCCACGGCTCATGTCGAGACGGATTACGGGATGCTTAATCCAGTCTTGCTCCAATTTCATGATTTTCAGTCCCTCAAACAGTTCGCGCCGTCCTTCGAAATAGGCTTGCAGCGTGTCTACAAGCACCGACTTGCCGAATCGGCGTGGACGACTAAGATAATTGTATTGTACTCCATTGTTGACAAGCTGCCAAACAATGTCACTCTTGTCGACATATAAAAAATTCTCTTCACGAATTTTCTTGAACGACTGAATGCCCACAGGGAGTCTTCTTCTTGTGATTGCTGCCATAATGCTGTTTTATTTCAATTATAATGCAAATCTAATGATTATTTTCGGTATTGGCAAATGATTTTTTGCTTATGTTTTGTCTGCCCCACCGCTTTTTGTTACTTTTGCAGCCATGGAAAAGAAAGAACTATGCTACATAGCGATTGTAGTAGTGTTGGGAGTCTCGCTGTTGTCGGGATTCGTTGTAGAAGTGTTTGGAGCTGATTTGGGAAGCATGGCGTGGGTGGCACGCTGGGTGTCGTCGCCCGTGGCGTTGGCCATAGGCTTTGCTTTCGCCTTGGTCTTCGGCAAGGCATTCCCCGATTTCAACAAAACGATGTCGAAGAAACTGTTGCAGTATTCCGTTATCGGACTTGGATTCGGAATGAACGTCAACAAAGCCATTGCCTCGGGTTCGGAGGGAATGCTGTTCACCATCGTCAGCGTGTTCGGCACGCTCGCCTTGGGTTGGCTGTTTGGCAGAAAACTGCTGAAGGTGGACTGGCAGACAAGCTACCTGCTGTCGTCGGGAACAGCCATCTGTGGAGGTTCGGCGATTGCTGCTGTAGGTCCTGTGATTAAGGCTAAGGCAGAGAGCATGTCGGTGGCGTTGGGCGTGGTGTTCATCCTTAATGCCATTGCCCTGTTTGTGTTCCCGTCGATCGGCAGCGCCTTGGGCATGACGATGAAGCAGTTTGGCATGTGGGCAGCGATAGCCATCCACGACACGTCGTCGGTGGTGGGAGCAGGAGCGGCCTACGACCAGATGCATCCGGAATTGCTGGCCTCGCAGGGCGTGAGTGCGCTGGAGGTGGCAACCACCATCAAGCTCACACGTGCGCTGTGGATTGTGGTGATAGCATTGGCCACACCGTTCTTCTTCCGCACGAAGCTGGCTGCGTCGGGCGAGGGCAAGGCGAAGCCGTGGTATGAGTGTGTGCCGAGATTTATCGTGTGGTTCGTGGTAGCCATTCTCTTCAATACATATATATTAAGCAACGCCTCGCTCATTGGCGACACCGCTGCAACAATGGGCAGCGACTTCAGCGGAGCTGTGAACAAACTGGCAAAACATCTTATCACCCTCTCGCTCTTCTTCATTGGAGCCTCGCTCACAAGAGAGACATTGCGCAGCGTTGGCGTGCGTCCGCTTGTGCAGGGCGTGATGCTGTGGGTGAGCATCAGCGTGATAAGCCTGGGATATATCTACTGGGTAGAGTAGTTATGAATGAAGGAGTTAAGAAGAAGTTAAGAAAGGAGTTAAGAAGTTAGG
>CAKQFF010000201.1 GCA_934230685.1 uncultured Prevotella sp.
ATCCTCATGCATGTATTTCTGAACATCAGCAGTAGCCTTGTCGCGCACTGCGAATATTTGGTCGGGATGAGCCGTGGATGTTCTTATCAGCTGCTCTGTGTCTTTGTCGCGCTCAAGGAGCTTAATGCCAAGATAGCGTGTGGAGAACTTATGTCGCAGGTCGGTCTCCTTTTTAAGTTCTGCCTGAATGGCAGCAATGCCTTCCTCAACATAAGTGCCATGGTTGATATGGATATGTCGGAACACATTGTGCTTTGGCTTCACACCTGATGCAAAATCCTCGTCATGGTCAGGCTGACCCTTCTCGGTCTTGCTATACTGCTCATGCCATGCCTTTATGCCCTCAGCCACCTCCGGGTCAAGATTGCCGTTGGCGTCGAGGAAGTCGAGTCCCTCATACATATTAATAATAATGTGGAAGAGCAGCTCCACTCCCCTACCCGTTGTGAACGTGGTAGGAATCATAGGCACACCAAACAGTTCGCCCAATTTGGCGTAGTCAACATTATCACCACGCTTCTCCGTCTCGTCGAACATGTTCAAGGCACAAACCATACGCAGGTGCATGTCAATGAGCTGTGTGGTAAGATAGAGGTTGCGCTCAAGGTTGCTTGTGTCGATAACATTGATTACAACGTCGGGCGTATGCTCAATAATCTGCTTGCGCACGTAGAGTTCCTCGGGCGAATAGGCAGAAAGGGAATATGTGCCAGGCAAGTCGACAATGTTGAATTCGTAGCCTTCAAACTCAGCGTGTCCCACCTTAGCGTCAACAGTAACACCTGAATAGTTGCCCACACGCTCATGAGCACCAGAGGCAAAATTAAAGAGTGAGGTCTTGCCACAGTTAGGATTGCCAACAAGAGCCACGTTAATAGTGCGGCGCTTCTTCATAGCAGCGTCGCGAAGCTGTCCCTCTGTCAAGGGCGTAGGGATGCTATCGGGTTGCGATGCCGACAGACTGCCTTCTGCAGCATCGTCGCCAACGCTCTCCAGTTGCGGTTTCTGGCAATTCTGTTCAGTTTGCTTTTCTATCTTCTCTGCTTCCTCAACACTAATCACCTCAATCATGTCTGCCTCCGAATGGCGCAGCGACACCTCGTAGCCCATGAGCTTATATTTCACGGGGTCTTGCAGCGGAGCGTTCTGAAGCACATCAACCACCTTTCCTTTGATAAATCCCATCTCGACAATGCGCTTGCGGAATCCTCCGTGTCCCATCACCTTTACGATGACACCGCGCTCGCCGGTCTTCAAATCAGATAATTTCATTTTCAGCTATGTTTTTCTTAAATATAAGATGCTTTGTTTTCTGAAACCACAAAAGTACACAGAATAATTGAGAATGGGTAATTTATGAAGAATAATATTGTAAAAATACCTACTTATAGGTATTGGACGTTTGTAGAGGACAAAAGATATGTACAATATTGTTCAGTTATAGTACATAAAGAATACAAATGAGCTTAAGAAGGGCATGTACACGGATTTTTGTACATAAGTAGATATAAAATGTACATACATACACACACACGAAATAAAACTTATATAATTTTGCAACCGAAAACAAACCAACGTAGATGGAATACAAACAAACCAAAAATAAATTAACAAACAAAATAGAAATCTTTAAACCTATCAAGAAATGAAAATTAGATTCAAGACCGAAACAATCAAGTCATGGGCTATTTTGCTTCTGATGTTGATTTCCGTGTCCGTAGCTAATGCTCAGGACAAGGTCTCGGGAGTTGTGAAAGACGACACCGGCGAAACAATGCCAGGTGTAAGCGTCACAGTGAAAGGCAGCAACAACGTCGGTGCGGTCACCGATATTGACGGAGCTTTCTCTATCAGCGTAAAACGCGGTGCGGTGCTGACATTCTCTTTCCTCGGCTATACAGCCCAGGACGTGAAGGCCACTCCAGGAAAGCAGATGGTTATCACGCTGCACGAAGACAACAAGACTCTTAACGAGGTTGTGGTTGTAGGTTATCAGCCTGTTCGCCAGCGCGACCTCACCGGTTCGGTTGCCAAAGCCGACATGAAGGGTCTTACCAGCACTCCAGTCTCTTCATTCGACCAGACTCTCGGCGGACGCCTTGCAGGTGTCAACGTTTCATCCAACGAGGGTATGCCTGGCGGTAAGATGAACATGGTTATTCGCGGTAACAACTCTCTCACCCAGGATAACACACCTCTCTATGTTGTCGACGGTTTCCCCGTTGAGGACGCTTCGGTGGCAGCAAGCATCAACCCACTTGATATTCAGTCGGTTAACGTATTGAAGGATGCCTCGGCAACCGCTATCTACGGTGCTCGTGGTGCCAACGGTGTTGTCATCATCACCACCAAGAGTGGCCAGGTGGGCAAGCCGAAGATTACTTATGATGGCAGCTACGGTTGGCAGACTATCTCAAACAACATCGAAATGATGGATGCTTACGAGTTTGTTAAGCTCCAGAACGAGATGTATCCTAAGGAAGTGGCTGACAAGTATCTCGCCAACTATGAGGGCAAGCAGTGGACACTCGACGACTACCGCAACATCGCCCAGTACAACTGGCAGGACATGATCTTCAAGAATGCTCCTATCCAGAACCACAGCGTGGGCTTGACTGGTGGTAGCAAGGAAGTACGCTACAACGCTTCTCTCTCTTACTTCGATCAGGACGGTATTGTTATCAACTCCAACTACAATCGCCTTCAGGGCCGCTTGGGCAGCACCTACAAGAAGGACAAGTTGAAGATCAACCTCAACGTGAACTACTCACGCACAAACCAGGACGGTGCCTCGCCTTCGCAGCAGTCTTACTCTGGTATGAACAACCTCTTCTATAGTGTATGGGGTTATCGTCCGGTGACA
>CAKQFF010000202.1 GCA_934230685.1 uncultured Prevotella sp.
GAGCCTTTTTTCTTGTGATACCGCTCTGCGTATCCTACATCCATAAAGTTAATTTAGGCGGCAAGATAGTGTCGGCATTCATAAAGATGATGTTGCGCATGGGCATGATAGGCTTGACGATGTATTATCTCATAGATAGTGGCAGTATAGTTGTGAGCGGCATTATCGCGTTTGCCATAACCTTATATTACATAGTGTCGGTTGTGGTGAGAGCTCGGCTTTCGCTTGTGCAGTTTCTTGTCCCCGTGGCCACCGGACTCTTGGGTGCTGTGGTAGTGGCAGGCAGCCTACTGCTTTTTGCCAACATCTCGATAGGCAGCGACTTCTGCATGCGCTATGTGTTGCCGGTGGTGGCGTTGCTCTCAGGTGGGATAGTGTGGCCAATGGCAAAGGCTCTGTCAACCTACTACATGGGTTTGCGCCATCACAACCACCTGTATTATTACCTCATAGGCAACGGCGCGTCGAGTCGCGAAGCCTTGCGTTATCTTCAGAGACGAGCCATCGAGCAGTCGATGCAGCCAGGCATCCGCACCATGGCAACTATGGCGGCAGGAACATCGCCAGTGGTGATGTGGTCGATGCTGATGAGCGGTAAGTCGGCTCTTGAGGCAGCAGGATGGCAGGTGCTTATTGTGCTTGCTGTGTTCGCCTCGTCGGTAGTGGCTGTATGTGTGGCGTTGGAAGTGGCGCGAAGATATGTGGTCGACGGATATGCGATGCTGAAGATAAAGGACAAGGCTGCAAAGGCCGAAGAAGATTCCGTAGCGCAAGAGGCGGTGAATGCGCAGTCTGCAGCGCAGGAGTCGATAAGTGATGATCCTGTGGTAGAGGAAAATATTAATCGTGAGCCTATGGCACAGGAAATAACAGAAAAGGACCAAATAGAGCAAGAAACAAACAATAACTCAAACAATGAACAGATTTAAGTACCTATTACTCTTGTGCTGTCTTGGAGCCGCACTTTGTTCATGCGACCAAGTAGCCAAGCAAATCGACACTGAGATTCCAGAAAACAAGGACCTCGCTACAAACGGTGGTAATAACAATGCAGACAAGGGCGATAAAGCCACAACCAAGTATGCGAATCTTGAGATTCCGGCTCCCTTGAGCAAAGTGCCAGAGCAGATTCTCAATCGCAAGGGCTATACTGTGTCCTACAACAGCAGCCGTAAGGTGCCCAATTGGGTGGCTTGGCGACTCACAGCAGCCCATTTGAAGGGTGACACCAAGCGCAGCGAGTCAAAATTTCATGAGGACACCGAAGTGCCTTCTCCGCGAGCTTTGGATTCCGACTACATGCGCTCTGGCTACGACCGTGGACACATGTGTCCGGCTGGCGACAACAAATGGAGCCAAAAGGCCATGGACGAATCCTTCCTCTTCACCAACATCTGTCCACAGGCTCAGCAGCTCAACCGTGGCGACTGGAACGAGATGGAGCAGGCCTGCCGTAAATGGGCAAAGAAATATGGCGAGGTTTACATAGTTTGCGGTCCTATATTCTACAAGAAGCGCCCCAAGACCATAGGCGAGAACAAAGTGGCTGTGCCAGACGCATTCTTCAAGGTGGTGCTCAAGATGAAGGGTGAGCCTAAGGCCATTGGATTTATCTACAAGAATGCCGACGGCAACCGACCAAAGGGCGACTATGCCAACTCTGTTGATGAGGTGGAGCGAATAACAGGCATTGATTTCTTCCCATCGCTGCCCGACAAGATTGAGAAGGTGGTGGAGGCACAATGCGAGCCTGACGATTGGGACCTTTAAATTATTGATTATTAATTGAAAACAGACGACAACTAACAAAACAATAAAAAATCAGGAAATGAAAAATTATCTACTTGCAGGCGCCTTGCTTGCATCTTCGCTTTTCGCCTCGGCACAGACCCCGCGCAACAAACTTACTCCAACCCCGCCTATGGGTTGGATGACGTGGAACCTCTTCCAGGGCAACATTAATGAGCAGCTTATCCGCGAGACAGCCGACGCTATGGTGGAAGGTGGATTCCGCGATGCTGGCTACGAGTATATTTTCATTGACGACCTGTGGCAGGGCGGACGCGACCGCCACAACAATATCATTCCCGACCCCAAGAAGTTTCCGAGTGGCATAAAGGCGCTTGCCGACTATGTGCATTCCAAGGGATTGAAGTTGGGCATTTATTCCGACGCTGCCCAGCTTACATGTGGCGGATGGACTGCCAGCTTGGGTTTTGAGGATCAGGACGCACGCACTTTTGCCTCATGGGGCGTTGACTATCTGAAGTACGACTATTGCAATGCGCCAGAAGACAGCGCGACAGCACGCCACCGTTACCGCACAATGGCTGAAGCCTTGCAGAAGTCGGGACGCGACATAGCCCTCGGCATTTGCGAGTGGGGACAGCGTCAGGGCGAGGAATGGTGTGAGGAAGTGGGCGGCCAGCTCTGGCGCACCACCTACGATGTGCGCGACATGTGGAAGGACATTGTCAAGCAAGGCGGCATGGGCATTCTCGATATTGTCAACACGACAGCTCCGCTTGCCCAGTATGTGCGCCCAGGACAGTGGCCTGACATGGACATGCTTGTGGTGGGACTCAATGGCAAGGGCGGACCATCGAGCGACCTTGGTGGAGTGGGCTGCACCCAAACCGAATACCAGACTCAGATGAGCATGTGGTGTATGATGGCTTCGCCTCTCGCCATGACCAACGACCTGCGCAACGTCTCTGCCGACGACCGCCGTATACTGCTCAATCCCGAGTTTATCGCCATCAACCAGGATCCTCTCGGCAAGGCAGCCGAGCGCAAGGTCATGACCGACGACTACCAGATATATGTACGTCCGCTTGCTGACGGTTCTCACGC
>CAKQFF010000203.1 GCA_934230685.1 uncultured Prevotella sp.
TTCTCCCACAAAAAGCATGTGGGCTTTTTCGAGAGCATCTGCGGTGAGATTGAAGGTAAACTGCCCGGGTTCTGTCGGTGGATAAAGCCTTAGTTCCCAGCAAAATCTGAGCATAGGTAAGCGACAATTTCGTCGTAAATATTGGCAATATATCAAAATTTGTGGTATAGTATATTATGTGAATTTGTATCTAATGGTCAAATGAGCAAGGAACTTGCGTTGAACGGAGAAATATATGGAGCGATCACAGGTATACAGTGGAACCATTACGGCGGAACAGTTTCTCTTTTATGAGATCCGCATAGCATCGAAATACTACCTTGACGGCGTTCCGGCACAGGTGCAAAGCTGGTGGGAGCTGGAGAACACGAAGCTCTATTACCGCTTTTTCAAGCAGCACCGGGAGCTGTTTGAGTGATGGCAGGTGGCGGGGGGTAATCGCCTGAAGCCTGAAATGGTGCGGGAACGGTGGTGCTGTGTTCTGGATGGGACACAGCACAAGAAGAATATTGCCGCCGGTACCGGGGATGACCCGATACCGACGGCGGTTTTTATTGCATTTTATCGATAATGGTAAATATGGCAGCCTGCTGATCCTCGCTCAATCTTGACCAGCGTTCCAGCAACTTCTTTTGTGATGCTGTCAGAGATACGGGCGCATCCCCTTCAGCAAACAGCTGCGAAAGCGTAATGCCGAATGCCGCGCAAACCTTTTCCAAGGATGGGACGGTCGGCACCATGCCCTTGCGATACCATGAGGAGATGGTGGATTGGGGCAGCCCGGACCGCTCGGCAAGCTGATACTCCGTCCAATGACGCTCCTCCCGATATGCCGTTATTGTTGCAAGAATATCCTTCACCGCAATCGCCCCCTTACTTGTACTCTTCGTTAATTATACTTGGGACAATCGTTGCTTTTTAATCTTGTAAGCCGTATAATTTTAACGATAAATACAAGTAAGAGGTGGGTTTATGATCGGAAAGCGGTGCTTTTTTATCGGGCATCGGGACGCCATGCAGGACATTGTCCCTGCATTGGAGCGCACCGTAGAAGCGCTTATTACAGCGCATGGGGTGACGGAATTCTTTGTCGGCGGCTACGGTGGGTTCGACCGCCTTGCAGCAGGTGCGGTCATTCGGGCAAAGCGCAGTCATCCCCATATTGCGCTGGAATTGCTGCTGCCGTATCACCCATCAGAGCGCCCCATCGAACCCCCAAACGGGTTTGACGGGACATTTTATCCCCCGGCATGGAGCGCGTCCCGCACAGGCTTGCAATCCTGAAAGCCAACCGCTACATGGTCGACCACAGCGACTGCATCGTCGCCTATATCCGCCACCCCGGTAACGCCCGCAACCTTTTGGAATATGCAAGAAAGCGCGGCATTCCCGTATGGGAGGTGTAGGGAGTGTGTGCCGGGCGAGGCAGATCGACAATTGCAGCGTATTGTATTTCAAAGCGGGATATTGTTTTGTTTTTGTCAACTATAATGGAAAATTACGGAGAAGTGAGCATATTTTTAGATAAAACGCAGAGAAATATGGTGCGATGCATGAAGAAATATGGAAAACTTCCTTGAATTGGTTTGCTTTTTGTAATATACTATATTGGAAATGCAGGATTATGATTTAAATGGAGCAAAATCCTATTAAAATCTGTAATGTCTATGTGGTAGATTTTCCGAGCATGGTCTATCGCCAGTTGGAAAAAGGGAAATGGATTTTCCCCAAAAAGACTGTTGATCCATTGAAAAAGTCAAATTGTCGCAGCAAGATTGAAGCTCCTATGAAACCTCATAGGATTTCATGCGGAGCCTGTTAATTTAGGGAGGATTGAAAATGGATACTACACTACTCATAGGGAACGGGCTAAACCTTACATTAAGTAAGGAATCATGGAGTGAATTGCTTAAAGGTATTGCAGCACGCAAGAACATTAACCCTCAAAAGGAGTTGCCTTTGCCGTTTGAATTCGAGCGGATTATGAACCTCTATTTAGAAAAAAAACAAAGTATAAAAGACAAAAATAGAGTGTATTCTGAAACGAAGAAAGAGATGCTAAGAGAGCTTCAGGGTAAAATGTTTCTTGATAATGACTCGATACACAAAAAACTTATCGAACTACCAATTCAGAGTATTATTACTACAAACTATGATTTTCTTTTAGAGTATGCCTTTGAACCCGGCATTTCACCAAAAATAGATTCTCAAACAACATTTATTGATAAACCCGTTGAGTGTATAAATGGAGTAAACTTCTATCACGCTCACGGACACGCGCACGCCATCAAATCTATTTGTTTGGGTTATGAACACTACATAAAACTTGTCACACACATTCGCAATGCATTAGATAAAAAGAGTACCCATGATAAATGCGGATTAGTTAATAACTTAAAAAATAACACCGTGCTAAACGAATGGTACTACAAATTTTTTAGCGACAACATATATATTATTGGCTTAGGACTCAGTGAAAGTGAAATCGATCTTTGGAGTCTTCTCACCCGGAGGGCATCGTTATACTACCGAGATTGTGATGGGGCTCATTCCGCCATACAAAACCGAATTGTTTACTATGATATTATAGATAATTCCGACGCAAACAATGTGTCAAAGGCGGAAAATAAGTATTCAATGTTGGAAGCAGTACATGTCGAGGTCCGCAAAAGGTACCTCAAGGAATTCTCTAACGACAACTTCAATAATCCGGCAATAGAGCCAGAAGGTGATCAACAGAAAACGCAAAAATGTGCGCCATACAAAAAAGCATACGCAAGCATCTTTGAAGAAATAAAAAAAGAACTTCAAGATGCTAATTTGCAAATTGCATGAT
>CAKQFF010000204.1 GCA_934230685.1 uncultured Prevotella sp.
AGCTTTTCCGTCAGCGCCTTCTGCGTCTTCGCGTAGACGTGCCGGAAGATCGGGTCGCCGTTTGCCTTGTGTCCTACGACAATGCGCCCTTCCCAGCGCCCATCGTCACGTTTTCTGACCATCCCGTCCCCGGATGGCCGCCGTTTTCCCATATGCAGGACTCCTTTCTTGCATGTCTTTTTTCTAACAACTACCACGCGGGAGATACAATAGCAACCTCCCGCGTGGAGAGTTATCAGAAAGTTATCATTTCGGTTTTCTTTGTCTATGGCGGTGCAGAGTTTGAATTGTGCTACCAGCTCATCGACATGGTGCTGCTCGTCTGCTCCTGCTCGTGATCGTCTGCCTTGTGTCCGGCGGCCATGCGCATCCGGCGCAGCTTGGCGAGACGTTTGCGGTCGATCTGGATACCACAGCTTTGCGGCGCAGGCGCGTTGCTCTGAAAAATCTTTCCCATGTGGTAGAGTAGCCGTGTCGCCGAGAGCAGAACGTTCGGCGGCTCAGGTCTCGCGATGCGTTCCATGAAAAATCCCGCATACTCATGTCCCTGCGCCTGCGCTTTCTGGAACCAGTCGCAGGCAGCATCCTTATCCTTCGGCACGCCGTCGCCGCTGAGATAGAGTTTTCCCAACAGATACTGCGCATAGGGATTGCCACACTCGGCAGCCATGCGCACATATTCCGCCGCGCGTTCTGGATTTTTCGATGCGTTCCTCCCGCTGAGATACTCCTTGCCCAGCCGGTAGGCGGCATAGTCGCTGCCGCTCTGCACAGCGCGTTCCAGCCAGTAAAATCCCTGCGCGGGATTTTGTATTTCCGGATCATCCGAGAGAAGCAGCCTGCCCAGTGCATATTGTACAGCCGCATGATCTTGCCGCGCCGCCAGTCCCAGATAGTGCTGTGTCTTTTCCGCGTCCGGAATCAGCAGCCCGCCATCACGATAGAGAATCCCAGTCAGGTATTGCGCGTATCGGTCGCCATCGTCTGCCAGTGTTTCCAACTGCTTTGCGGCCTCGTCGCGTTCCTCCAATGACATGGATTCATCGGTTGCCATTGCGTACCACGCATTTGCTGGGTACGGAACATTGTGGGCGGCATTCTGCTCCGCTTCCTGTTCTGCGCCTGCATCCTCGAATGTGATCTCGTTTTGCCGCACCTGCTCCGCCACCTGAATGACCGCATTCTTGATCTGCCGGAACTCCTTCTGCTGCGAGAGCGGCGGGCGCTGGCGCTCCTTTTCCGCATAGAAATCGTTCAGCCTGCATTGCAGCTTCCACCAACGTTCGTAGCATTCATACACACTCGGCATCAGCTCCATCTGATCGACGATGGCATCGACCTTTTGCTTGAGATCCTTCGGCAGATATCCGTAGGACTTCTTTCCCTTGACGCCGCCCAACTCCCTCGCCAGTTCCCAGATCATTCGCTCCGCTTCCGGATGCTCGCAGGCGGAGTTCTGCATCTTCCGTGCAAGCGCCAGCATGGCAGAGCGTGTTTCCTGTACCAGTTCGTCGCGGGATTGGCTCTTGTCCTCGTAGATGTGCAGCAGCTCCTGCTGAAAGATCTGGTTTGTCAGGACAGACTTGATTCTCCGAATACCCTCTCGGTTCAGATACGCCTGCCCCGGCTTTTTCGACCACGCCATCATGTGAATGTGCGGGTGACCGCCCTCGTCGTGGAATGCCGCGTACCAACAAAAGTCCTCCGGCGGGATGTGCATTGCCTCCGCGATGTCATTCCGGTGCGCCCGCAGCAGCGCACGCCATGCGTCCGCGTGATCGAACCCAAGCCGCTCCGCGTCCTCCCGGTGGAGCGAAATGATGTGTGTCCAGATGTTTCCAGAATAGCTGTTCACCTCCGCCATTGCCGCGTTCAGGTCGACGGCATCTTCATCCCCGAACAGCCCGTGTTCACCCATCCGCTCCGCGCGAGGACGAGTGGCGATGTACTTGGCATAGCCGTCAAGCTCCTGCATCTTGCCCCAGTTTTCCTCCATCGCCAGCGTGAGAAACTGCGAGGCATTGAACTTCGTCGGGTGCGCCGAGTAGTCACCGTATTCCAGAAGCGTTTTTGTATCCGGGAAATCCTTTGTCAGCTTTTCGATGAGCTGCGCCTGCCGTTTTGTCGGCGGGCGGTCGTCCGGCAGAATTTCCACCCGTTCGCGCGTCGCGATGTAGCGCAGATAGCCGCCCGCCGGTTTCGCACCGCCGCCCTTGAAATACGGACTTTTGACGATCAATCTGGCCATTCGTCAAACGGCTCCTGTGTGCGAATTTTCTGCTCCAGCCGGAGCTGACCGTTGGTGCGCTTCACGTCATTGACACTTTTCGCCCGCTGCTTCCGCAGCACCGATTCGTCCAAATTCACGCACTCTGCCAAAAGACTCAGCCCCATGTCCAGCTCCACCGCCTGCTTGAACAGCAGCGATGAGAGCCGCTGCTCCAAAAGCTGCAATCTTCCGTCGATGGCTGACTGGACCGCCCGCGGAAGCATCGTGCTTGTTCCCGCCGCCAGATGGTCCGCGTAATAATTCACGGCGCGTTCCAGAAATTCGTTTTTGCTCCGGCATCCATCCTGCCGGTACCAATGCTCCAGCTTTTCCGCCGTCTCCGGCGACATCCGGAAATTTAATCTGTTTTCTTCCTTGTTCATAAGCCTCCATTCTGCGGCGTGGCACGCTGGAATCCCTTGAACCGTCTGCGTTTGCGGGATTTTTGATGCCAGCCGCGCTTATTTTTCTCCAAACAGGCGCCAATCGCAGCGCCTGCGCAACCCCTTGATACAGTCCGCACTGCGGGCTGTTGTGAACAGGAAA
>CAKQFF010000205.1 GCA_934230685.1 uncultured Prevotella sp.
GTGCTCATTCCCGCCGGCTACGGTCTGCGGGGACTTACCGGCTGGTCACTGGTGCGGGGCGTCCCCCTGCCGGAGGACCTGACCCCTGCCGAGCAGCAGGTGCTGACCGCCCTGAAGCCCCGCCGCAAGGCAGTCCCTGCCGCCGAGCTGGCGGAAACACTGGGGCTGTCCCTTGCCGCCCTGCCGCTGGAACGGCTGGAGGCGCTGGGGCTGCTGCGTCGGGAGGAGGTCGTGGAGCGCCGCATCGGGGATAAAACCCTGCAAATGGTGCGGCTTTCCGGCGCCGAGCCGGAGCGCCTGACCCCCAAGCAGCGGCAGGTTTACGAGCTGTTGGAGCAGGTCGGCTGCGGCAGTATTCGGGAGATCTGCTACTTTGCGGGCGTCACCCGCGGCGTGGTGGAAAAGCTGGTGCAGCAGGGCGTTGCAGAAAGTTACGAACAGGAGGTGCTGCGCACCCCCGTCAGTCGGGAAACCGTCCTGCCGGAGCCGCCCCCTGCCCTTACCGAGGAACAGTCCGCCGCGGTGGAAACGCTGTGGCAGGGCTTTGCGGAGGGCGGAAGAACAGGGCTTTTGTATGGCGTGACCGGCAGCGGAAAAACCGCTGTTTATCTCACCTTGGCGCACCGTGTTCTGGCAGAGGGACGGCGCTGCATCGTGCTGGTGCCGGAAATTTCCCTCACCCCGCAAACCATTCGCCGCTTTTTGGCGGCATTCGGCAGGCGGGTCGCCGTCATGCACAGCGCTCTTTCCCTCAGCGAGCGGCTGGACGAATACAAACGGATCCGCCGCGGCGAGGTCGATGTCGTGGTGGGTACCCGCTCCGCCGTCTTTGCGCCGGTGGAAAAGCTGGGGCTGATCATTGTGGACGAGGAGCAGGAGCACACCTACCGCAGCGAAAAAGCCCCCCGCTACGATGCCGGAGAGATTGCCCGGCTGCGTGCCAGACGGCAGGGCGGACTGTGTGTGCTGGCTTCTGCCACCCCCAGCATCGAGACGGCATACCGTGCCGAAAAAGGGGAATACCTGCTTGCCAAGCTGACCCACCGCTATGGCGGCGCGCCGCTGCCCGACGTCACCATTCTGGATCTGCGGGAGCGGGCAATGGCTGCCGAGGCACTGAGCGAGGAGCTGTGTGAGGAGCTGATGCAGAACCTCGGCCGCGGGGAGCAAAGCATTCTCTTTGTGAACCGACGGGGCTATTCCGCTACGGCGACCTGCATGAGCTGTCACCAGCCGCTGGAATGTCCCCACTGCTCCATCAGTCTTAAATTCCACGCCGCCAACGGCCGGCTGATGTGCCACTATTGCGGCTACAGCACCGAGGTACCGAAAGCCTGTCCCGCCTGCGGCAGCCGTCTGATGCGGTACTCCGGCGTCGGCACGCAGAAGGTGGAGGAGGCGCTGAAGCTCCGCTTTCCGCAGGCAAGGATCCTCCGCATGGATCAGGACACCACCATGCGCAAGGACAGTCACCAAAAGCTCCTTTCCGCCTTTGGCAGAGGGGATTATGATATTCTTATCGGGACGCAGATGGTCACCAAGGGGCTGGATTTCCCCAAGGTAACGCTGGTGGGGGTGCTGACCCCCGACCAGATGCTGTACGCCGATGATTTCCGCAGCTACGAGCGGACTTTCAGCCTTATCACCCAAGTGGTAGGGCGGGGTGGTCGCCGCGAGCTGCCCGGACGGGCATTTTTGCAGACCTACCAACCCGACCACCCCGTACTGACCGCCGCGGCAAGGCAGGATTACCCCGCCTTTTACAAAACCGAGGCGGAGACCCGCAAGCTGCTGCTGTATCCCCCGTTCTGCCGGCTGTACTGTCTGGGCTTTTGGGGAGAAAATGAAGCTGAGGTAAAGGCGGCGGGGCAGGCGGTGCTTGCTTTGCTGGAGCGGCTGCTGCCCGAAGAATATCCGGAGCTTCCCGTAAGGCTTTTGGGGCTGGCGCCGGCAAACGTGCTGCGGGTGGCGGGGCGTTACCGCTACAAGCTGATCATCAAGGGCAAAAACAGCCCCCGTATGCGGGAGCTGCTGTGGCGGCTTTACACCGAGCCGGAGCTGGCAGCCGTGATGCGGAATGTGACGCTGACCATCGACCCGAATTACGATTCCGATTTGTAAGAGGCGAAAGAACCGCCGGATCATTTTACGGTTTACCGAAAACGACCGCCTTCCGCGGTAACTATATCCCAAATTTCAAACTCTGTTAAGGAGGTGCTTTTTATGGCACTGAGAAATATCGTGACCGAAAAGGAGGCGCGGCTGCGCAAGGTAAGCCGCCCCGTGGAAAAATTTGATGAGCGGCTGTGGACGCTGCTGGACGACATGGCGGATACCATGTACGACGCCGACGGCGTCGGCATTGCCGGTGTGCAGGTAGGCGTGCTGCGCCGCGTCTTTGTGGTGGATATCGGCGAGGGGCTGATCGAATTCATCAATCCCACCATCACCGCCCAAAGCGGCGAGCAGGACGGCATGGAGGGCTGCCTTTCCTCCCCCGGCGAGTACGGTCTGGTGGTGCGCCCCGAAAAGGTGACCATCGAGGCCTTTGACCGGAACGGCAAGCCCTTTACCATGGACGCCGAGGGCTTTTTGGCACGCGCCATCTGCCACGAAAACGACCATCTGGACGGTCGTATTTTCAAGGACATTACCCACCACATGCTCTCCGAGGAGGAGCTGCGCCGAATGGACGAGGAGTGATACTGCATGAGGATCGTTTTTATGGGAACGCCGGACTTTGCGGTGCCCTGCCTGCAAAGAATTCTGGACGACGGGCACGAG
>CAKQFF010000206.1 GCA_934230685.1 uncultured Prevotella sp.
ACCTTTCCGCACCAGCTTGCCCGTGTGCTGCTGTGTGAACAGCTCTACCGTGCCTGCGCCATCAATGCCGGTGCCAAGTATCATAAATAACGATTTTCCCCCCCGCAGTTTCGGGGGGATTTTCTTTTGTGCCGCATAGTTATAGCTTAGTTTCTTCTCGCCTATCGGCGTCGCAAAGCCTCATAAATGGCTTGATTTGTACGGCTCGACGCCGTCAGGCGAGATGTAACCACCACCCCAATTTTCCAGCAAAAACACTGCCATAGCACCAAAAAAGCCCCCTTGCGGGAGCTTAGTTGTAAATTTATTGTAAATCTTTGTGCGAATTCAACACTTTCACTGCAAATTTGTCCGATTTCGTCTGTATTAGTGGAGGGGGTCACTCCACCCCGTCCAGCAGCCGCTGCAAATTCTCCGCGAACTTCCCCAGATGGAATCCGTCCATCAGCCGATGGTTCGCGTCAATGGAGTAGGGGAGCGTCAGCCGCCCGTCCGCTTCCCTGCGGTACTTCCCCCAGATCACCTGCGGCGTCCCGTCGTCAGGACCCTCCCGGTTGTTCAGTACACCGGTAAAGTCCAGCCACGGCAGGCAGCTCAGGTAGATCAGCCCCTCCATCTGCTCGTCCGTCAGGTCCAGCAGTCCGCTTTGCACTGCGCTTTTTTCGGCTGTCCTCCGGCAGAATTCCGCAGGCTCCGGCGTCATCTCCACTGTCACGATGTGGAATAATTCGCTCCCCGCGCGCAGGTCGGTCAGGCTCGGGATCAGCTCTCCTACGCGCACGGGCGCGCCGCCCATAAGCCGGTAGTGGAAATTCTCGATCGGCTCCATGGCACGGATGCTGTACCAGCACAGCGCATAGTAAAAGCTCACCCCGTTTTCCTTGCACCAACGGTGCAGTCGGGTCACATCAAGCCGGAAAGTGACCCCAAGGTAGGGGAATTGCTGGGCGGAAAACAGCTTGTAGTGCTCCCGCCGGTCCCAGGTGTTCAGGTCAATGGGCTGTGCCATATCGGTTCCTCCCGTTTCGCCTTACGGCAGATTTGGTTACTGCGTCTTTTGCGGCTTTGCCAAAAAGCCCCGTTGCGCCCGCAGGGCGTTTTTGCTCCGCAAAAACTGACGGTCTGCGACCGTCAAGCCCGCCTGCGGCGGGCTGCCCTGCGGGCGTCTCCCCGCCGGTCTCCCGCCGCAATTTTCAGCAAAGCTTTTAGTCCCAGGCGACCGCTTCGCCGCTCAGGTATTCGTCGATCTCCTTTGCCGCCTGCCGTCCGGCACCCATTGCCAGAATGACGGTGGCGGCACCGGTCACGGCGTCGCCGCCGGCAAAAACGGCAGGCATGGTGGTGCGGCAGCTCTTTTCGGCGGTCAGCAGCCGTCCCCGCCGGTCGGCATCAAGGCGGGGGGTGGTGCGGTGCAGCAGCGGGTTCGGCGTGGTGCCGATCGCCATGATAACGGCATCGCAGGGAAGGGTAAATTGGGCGTTCGGCAGCACCTCAGGGCGCCGGCGACCGCTTTCGTCCGGCTCACCCAGTACCATGGTATCGCACCGTATACCGGCAACAAAGCCATTCTCGTCGCCCAGTATTTCTACTGGGTTGGTCAGCAGACGAAAGACAACACCTTCCTCCTCTGCGTGCTCCACTTCTTCCGCTCTTGCCGGCAGTTCCTCCCGCCCCCGCCGATAAACGATGGTCACAGCAGCGCCGCAGCGCAGGGCACAGCGCGCCGCGTCCATCGCCACATTGCCGCCGCCAACGACGACTACCTGCTTGGCAGGCATCAGGGGAGTCATGGAATCTGGCTCGGCTGCGTGCATCAGGTTGATGCGGGTCAACCACTCATTCGCGGAAAATACGCCGCACAGCGTTTCGCCGGGAATGCCCATAAAATTGGGCAGTCCTGCCCCACTGCCGAGAAATACGGCAGAAAAACCACTTTGCAGCAGCTCCTGCACCGGCATGGTTCGCCCGATAACGGTATCGGTCTCAATGGTAACGCCCAGCTTTTTCAGGGCGGTAATCTCTTCACTCAAAATGCTTTTCGGCAGGCGAAACGCCGGAATACCATAGGCAAGCACGCCTCCGGCGGTGTGCAGCGCCTCAAAAACGGTGACGGAATAGCCCATTCTTGCCAGTTCGCCCGCGCAGGCAAGCCCGGCGGGACCGGAGCCGACCACCGCCACCTTTTTGCCCTTTTCTTCGGGACGGGGCAGGAAATTCGTTTCGGGGTGGGTGCGGTGCCAATCGGCAACAAAGCGCTCCAGCCGCCCGATGGCAACGCTTTCCCCTTTTTTCCCGCGGACACAGACCGCCTGACACTGGCTTTCCTGCGGACAGACCCTACCGCAGACGGCGGGCAGGGTGTTATCTGCCGAAAGAATTGCCCATGCGCCGGCAAAGTCGCCATCAGCAACCCTGGCAATAAACTGCGGGATACGCACTCCGACGGGACAGCCGGAGCGGCAGGGAGCGTTAGGACAATCGAGGCAGCGGCGCGCTTCCTCGATGGCGGTATTTTCATCATAGCCCAGTGCTACCTCCTCAAAATTGCAGCGGCGGCAGTCAGGGGACTGCACCGGCATGGGGGCGGCTGCAGGGGACAGGTTGGGATTTTTATTCACGGGAATTCCTCTTTTCGGGGTAAAATAGGAGATACGGAAAGACTGGGGAGAACCGCCCGAAGGCTCCGGTCAAGGCAGTGTTATTTCGGCGCCAGCCCCAAAAGGCGGCAGGCAGCTTCGCGGCTTTTCTGCTCTTCAGGGCG
>CAKQFF010000207.1 GCA_934230685.1 uncultured Prevotella sp.
CGTCTGAACATGCCTGTAGAGCAATTGTCGCGCGAGATGATAGCCGACACCCTCGCTTCACGTGGCATCATGCAGGACACTATCGACAAGTTTATCACGGCTCTCGACGAGTGTGAGTTTGAACGCTATGCTCCGGGCGACCCAGCCGGCAATATGAATAAGACTTATGATTCGGCAATGATTGCTATTATGGATATTGAAAATTCGCTTAAGGGTTCGAAGCGCAAGAGTGGCGTTACCGCCATCCTTGTTGTGCTTGTGGCTCTCGCCTTCCAGTTTGTGGCTCCTCTCCAGGCTTCGGCCATAACCAAGGCTAATGCCGACGCCGAGTTCTCTAAGGGCAACTACCAGCAGGCGGTTGCCGACTACGAGGAATTGCTTAAGAAGGGCGAGAGTGCCCAGCTCTACTTCAACCTTGGCAACAGCTACTATCGCTTGGGCAACATCACCCAGTCGGTGATTGCCTACGAGCGTGCCCAGCGCCTGTCGCCATCCGACCGCGACATCACGTACAACCTTGAGTTTGTGCGCAGCAAGACCATCGACAAGATAGTGCCTGTCGACGAGATGTTCTTCGTCTCTTGGTATTGGTCGCTGGTCAACTCTTGCGGAGTGGACGGTTGGGCTCGCATGGCTGTCGTGTCGTTTGTGTTGGCATTGGCCATGGCGTTGCTCTTCCTCTTGGGACGCAGCGAGTGGATGCGCCGAACAGGTTTTTATTCAGCCTTGCTTTTGGCGTTTGTGTTTGTAATGTCCAATGTTTTTGCATGGCATCAGAAGCAGGCTTTCGAGCATCGCGACAAGGCTGTGGTGGTGGCTCCAACAATCAATGTGAAGAGCACACCTTCGGATACGGGTACCGACGCGTTCGTCATTCATGAAGGCACGAGCGTCACCATTACCGACCGCACAATGAAGGATTGGTTCTCGGTGACTCTCGCCAATGGCAAGGAGGGATGGCTGAAGCGTAGTCAGGTTGAAGTAATCTGATTGAACATTTAAGTTTCGCAAGCGAAAGAAGTAAAGTGGTTTTCGCGCCCTAAGGACTTCTTGACTCCTTTAACTTCTGAATTCTCTGAACTTGCGGAAGCTCAGTTAAAAATAAAAAGAAACAATAAAAACGAGGTATAAAATTGATAGATATTCAGACTATATTGGCATTTGACCGCGACTTGCTGCTGGCTATGAACGGCAGCGACTCGCTGTTCCTCGACAGATGGATGATGCTGCTCACATGTGGCTTCACATGGATTCCGTTGTATATAGCCCTTCTTTATGTGGTGATAAAGAACAACGAGACGATGACCCAGATTCTGCTTATCCTGGGTTGCTCGCTCTTGTGTGTTGTGCTTGCCGACGGTGTTACCGACTTCATCGTGAAACCTCTTGTCGGCAGATGGCGTCCGAGCAACGATCCCATAATTAAGTATGCGGTGCAGGTGGTTGATGGAATGCGCGGTGGCGACTATGGCTTTTTCTCAGCCCATGCTGCCAACACGTTCTCCATAGCCTTGTTCTTCTGTCTGCTTGTGCGTAGCAGGATACTTAGTGCGTCGCTCATCATTTGGTCGCTCGTCAACTGCTACACCCGCATTTATCTCGGATTGCACTATCCGCTCGACATCTTGTGCGGACTCCTTTGGGGTGCGGCTGTCGGGGTGTTTGCCTACTACGTCTACTGCAAGGTTTACAACCGCATATCGCCAGTCAACAACTATGTCTCCACCCAATACACCTCTACGGGCTATAGCCTTGATGATGTGGACATAGTTGAATTGGTGCTTGTGTCAATATTCATTGTTACTGCCATCGCTGCTGTAGTCGTAAGTTTCTAAAAAAACAATCAACAAGAAAATGAATACAAAACATATACATATTAAGGATTTCAGTTATGATCTTCCAGACGAACGCATTGCCAAGTTTCCGTTGGCACAGCGCGACCACAGCAAACTGTTGTTGTATAAACACGGTGAGGTGTCGGAAGACATTTTTTATAATATTTCAAAATACCTTCCACAGGGAGCCTTGATGGTGTTCAACAACACCAAGGTCATCCAGGCGCGTCTGCATTTCCGCAAGGAGACGGGGGCCTTGATAGAGGTGTTCTTGCTTGAGCCTTTCTTGCCAGCCGACTACGAGCAGATGTTCCAGACCACTGGCTCTTGCTCTTGGCTTTGCATGATAGGCAACCTCAAGAAATGGAAAGAGGGAAAGCTCTACCGCACATTCAATGTGAATGGCAAGGAAGTAACTCTTTCTGCCTGCCGCCGCGAGGATGTGGGCAAGAGCTATCGTGTGGACTTTGAGTGGGACAGCGACTCTGTGTCGTTTGCCGAATTGCTCGACTCGATAGGCGAGTTGCCTATTCCTCCGTATCTCAACCGTGAGACTCAGGAGAGCGACAAGAAGACATATCAGACTGTTTATTCTAAAATCAAGGGGTCGGTGGCTGCTCCTACTGCCGGACTGCATTTCACTCCTGAAGTGCTCTCTGCCATCGACGCTGCTGGTGTCGACCGTGAGGAGGTAACCTTGCACGTTGGTGCTGGAACATTCAAGCCTGTCAAGTCAGAGGAGATTCAGGATCATGAGATGCACACAGAATATATCTGTGTCCATCGCCAGACTATAGAGAAACTTCTGCGCCACGAGGCTTCTGCCATTGCTGTCGGCACTACAAGTGTGCGCACTCTTGAGAGCCTTTACTATATGGGCGTGAAACTCGAGAACAATCTCGACCTTTCCGAGGACGAGCTTCA
>CAKQFF010000208.1 GCA_934230685.1 uncultured Prevotella sp.
CGTTTGGAGTAGATGATACGGGCTTCTTTGCTCTTACCGTCCTCTTTCAGCGAGGAGGCAAACGCCTGCGTGTTGATGATCATTACATTGATACCGGAGCTGCTCGAAAAGTTATCCAGCTGGTTCAGGTTGGAGCTGTTGTAGATGAAGAAGCGAGCCTTCTTGCCGTAGTACTCCATAAAGTGGTCTGCGGTGATTTCGAAGGACTTCTTTACGCCCTCACGGATCGCAATGGAGGGAACGACCACAATAAACTTGCTCCAGCCGTACTTCTTGTTCAGCCTGTGTCAATTCCCCAACGCCACCGACCATCTACACCGTTTGATTTAACAGGGAACGCTTCGCAAGAATATTCATTATCCTGCTCCAATGAAACATTACCTGTTTCGGGGTTTACATAGAACGGATAATACATATTAGGGCGATCTTTCCTCGTGTCTGGTCCGCCACGCTTCCTTAACTCTAACAAGCGATAGCAGCCATTTTTGTCTTTTTCTTTGTATTCTTTAAGAACGCTGTCTGCCAATTCAAGACCGTGTTCAGAGTATTCCTGCGATTTTACATACATAATCAAGCGTTCATTTGCTCTTGCAATATACTTTTTGTCATTGCGCCCTTTCAGGTTATTTACTACTGTCAAATCTGCAACAAAATTGTTTCGTCCGAAAACTTCATCACAAATTTTTCTAAGATTGTCGACTTCACCATCATCAATACTAATAAAAACAACTCCATCTATGGACAACAAATCTTTTGCAAGTCTAAGACGGGGGAATAACATATTTAGCCAATCCGTGTGGAAACGCCCATTACTTTCTGTATTCTGAACAAGCCTATTGCCCTCTTCGTCGAATTGCCCGCTATTGGCAAGATACTCATCCGTACTCTGAGCAAAGTCATCCTCATAAACAAAGTCGTTTCCTGTGTTGTACGGAGGATCAATGTAGATCATCTTGATTTTGCCAAGATAGGTTTCCTGCAACAGCTTCAACACTTCGAGGTTGTCGCCCTCGATATAGAGGTTTTCGGTGGTGTCAAAGTCCACACTTTCCTCACGGCAGGGGCGCAGCGTCTTATTGATCGGGGCGTTGGCAAGAAGGACGGACTTCTTCTTGTCAGGCCAAGTGAACTGATAGCGTTCCTCATTTCCGTCCACCACGGTGCAGGCAATCTCCTGCATCAGCACATCCTTGTCGATTGCCCGGACGACCTCACCGTTTTCGTTGATCGTTTCCGTCACGGCGTTGGGGAACATCGCCGCCAGCTTTCTGAAATTCTCATCAGCCTTGTTCGCTGTCTGCATTCTCAATTTATCCATATTCTTCTCCTTAGTTAAACAAATGGAACATTACGCTCTTAAATGTGTTTTTGGGTTTAGCACTTTCTGATAAAACTCCATTTTTGGGATTGTCCCATAACGCTATCGTTACCCGCTTATAATCTGGAGTATAATACTCGACCTCGTATGTTGTGAATATTTCCGGCGATGTTACTCGGAATGCCAGAGACTGACCAATATTAAGAAAACTATATGTGCTTTTTTCGAGTCTTTTGCGCCCGATTTGATTGAAATCACTATCATACAGTATTCGATATACAGCCAAATCGTATATTCCTTGCCTTGAAGTTAAGATAAATGTATTGTACGCTTCTTTCTCTAAATCAAAGACTTCAACAATGTCAAACTCTTTATTATCAAATCCTGCCCCCATCATTCTTAACTCATCGGTAAAAACATATCGGTTTCTAACAATTGTGATGATTCTTCCAATAAAGTAAAAAACAAAAAGAATTAGCGTTGCAACAGATGCAATGTTGCCTAAAATCATTTTAGTTTCCCCATTTCTGTATTCAGCTTTTTAATCTGCTGCACAAGCTCAAACTTCTTTTTCGGCTGTTTTTCAGCCCGTGCCTGCTTTTCCAGCTTGGTGATCTCTTTTTCGATTTTCTGTCGGCGCTCATCGGCGGCGATCTGCTCATCAAGGGTATTGCCGTCTGCGATGCTCACGCCGCCGATGTCCACCACGATGTTTTCCCATACTTTATCGAGGTTCAAGCCCCGCGGTTCAATGGTACAGCTTTCGGTGGGCTTCCAATTCGTCTGCATCAGCTTCGTGTGGTAGATTGCCAGCTTGCTTTGCCCCTCAAATTCGAGTACAAACAGGATGTTCTGCGGAATGAGCTTTGACAGCGTGGCAACGGTTCTTTCATCGAAGTCTTTTTTCTTCAGTGCCACAAGCAGGACAAAGAAGCTCCCGACTTCCTCTCCGGCGGGAATGTTGATTTTCGCCGGTGTGATCTCGTTGACAATGGTGATCCTCGATATATCGGCGTCGATTTTCTCCTTTGCCGCCGTGTTCATTTGGAACTTCGCATAGACAGCCTTCTTCGGAAGCTGCTTGCTCATTTCAGTTGACTTCGGAAGTCCGAGCATACTATCACCTCATCGCACGACCAAGAAGCATATCAGTTCAAAGTCGTCCAGTCCTTTGATCTCGTTTGACAGGAAGCTCACCTGACCACCGCCTAAGAAGCTGTCAATGTCACTCTCGTCCTTTACCTCAATGATGGAAGCAATGGCATCGCCAAGCAGCTTGGAAAGCTGTGACATATTTCTGCCGTCACGGGTTTCTTTGTTAAATGGCTTGTAGGCTTCGGGAATCGGCTCTGTCTTTCCTTTGCAGAGGAAACGCATTTTATCAAGCATCTGCTTCGGGGA
>CAKQFF010000209.1 GCA_934230685.1 uncultured Prevotella sp.
TTCCGCACAGGTTGCAAGGTGGTGTGTCTCGACGCACAGGGCACATTGCTCCACTTTGAGGCTATCTATCCGCATGCTCCGAAGAACGACCGCACGGGAGCCGCCCGACAGGTGCTTGCCATGGCAAAGAAGTATGAGGTTGAGGCTGTGGCTGTGGGCAATGGCACGGCGAGCCGCGAGACTTCAGCTTTTCTAAAGGAGATAGGTCTCTCGCCTGATATTAACGTGTTTGTGGTGAGCGAGGACGGAGCGTCGGTTTATTCTGCTTCGGAGGCAGCACGCGAGGAATTCCCCGATGAGGACGTTACTGTGCGTGGAGCCGTGTCAATCGGTCGCCGACTTATGGACCCTCTTGCCGAGCTTGTGAAAATTGACCCCAAGAGCATCGGCGTTGGACAGTATCAGCATGATGTCGACCAGAGCGAATTGAAGAAGAGTTTGGACATGGTTGTGGAGTCGTGTGTCAACACCGTGGGTGTGAATCTCAACACGGCGAGCCGCCACCTGCTGATGTATGTCAGCGGTCTCAACGCCACTACTGCTAAGAATATAGTAGAGTACAGGGAGAAGAACGGAGCCTTCAAGTCGCGAGCCGAATTGAAGAAAGTGCCGCGTCTTGGACCTGTGGCTTTTGTGCAATGTGCGGGCTTCCTGCGCATTCCGGGAGCAAAGAATCCTCTTGACAATAGTGCTGTTCACCCAGAGAGCTATGATATTGTGAAAGCAATGGCCAAAGACAAGGGTTGCACAGTAGCTGAGCTTATCGACAACAAGGAACTTCAGAAAACAATTCGTCTGAAGGATTATGTCACCGAGACAGTGGGAATGCCCACGCTCACCGACATAATGGCTGAGCTTCAGCGTCCAGGCCGCGATCCTCGCGCCGCTGTTGAGGCTTTTGAGTTTGACTCGCGAGTCCACGAGATTGACGATCTTCAGGTGGGAATGCTCCTTCCTGGTATTGTCACCAATATCACCAATTTTGGTGCCTTTGTGGATGTTGGTGTCCATCACGATGGATTGGTGCATATATCGCAGTTGTCCGACCGCTACGTAAAGGACCCTAATGAAGTGGTAAAACTTCATCAGCATGTGGTGGTGAGAGTGACTGAGGTTGACAGGAAGCGACAAAGAATTTCGCTGTCGATGAAGGAATAAATATAATAGAAGGAATAAAATAATAGATTGAAGGAATAAAAACAAAAGGAATAAATATAATAGGAGGTTGAAAGGTTTCTCGCTCAACCTCCTATTTTTATTCTTTTATTATAAATTAGATTTTCTCCAACGCCTGCTTGATGTCGTCGAGAATATCTTCCACGTCCTCAATGCCCACCGACAGGCGTATTAGGTCGGGAGCCACTCCAGCCTCGCGCAACTGTTCATCCGACATCTGGCGATGTGTGTGGCTTGCCGGATGGAGCACACATGTGCGTGCGTCAGCCACGTGGGTCACGATATTTATCATGTCGAGAGAGTCCATGAAGCGGATGGCTGTCTCGCGGTCGCCCTTCAGTCCGAAGGCAATCACACCGCATGAGCCATTGGGCAGATATTTCTCGGCAAGAGCGTGATACTCGTCACCTGGCAGACCGCTGTAGTGAACCCACGCCACGCGCTCGTCGGCCTTCAGGAATTCGGCTACGCGCTGAGCGTTGGCGCAATGCTGCTTCATGCGCAAGTGGAGCGACTGCAAGCCGAGGTTCAGGATGAACGAGTTCATTGGAGCCGGAATGGATCCAAGGTCGCGCATGAGCTGAGCCACAAGCTTGGTGGTGTAGCCCATTTTGCCGAACTTCTCGGCATAGGTGAGTCCGTGGTAGCTCTCGTCGGGAGTGCAGAGTCCAGGGAACTTGTCGGCGTGGGCGAGCCAGTCGAAATTGCCGCTGTCTACCACGCATCCGCCAACTTGGCTTGCTGTGCCGTCCATATATTTTGTTGTGCTGTGGGTCACGATGTCGGCACCCCATTCAAACGGGCGGCAGTTGATAGGTGTTGCGAAAGTGTTGTCTACGATGAGTGGCACTCCGTTCTTATGTGCTATGCGTGCGAATTTCTCGATGTCGAGCACGGCGCATCCGGGGTTGCTTATAGTCTCGCCGAACACAACCTTTGTGTTGGGACGGAAGGCTTTCTGAATCTCTTCTTCCGAGTCGTTGGGGTTGACGAATGTACACTCGATGCCGAGTTTCTTCAAGGTCACTCCAAAGAGGTTGAATGTTCCGCCGTAAATCTCGTTGCTTGTCACGATATGGTCGCCAGCTTCGCAGATGTTGAACACGGCGTAGAAGTTGGCAGCCTGTCCGCTGCTTGTCAGTACGGCACCCACGCCGCCTTCAAGCTGTGCTATCTTCTGTGCCACAGCGTCGTTGGTGGGGTTCTGGAGTCGGGTGTAGAAATATCCCTCCTTTTTGAGGTCGAAGAGCATAGCCATCTCCTCAGAGTTGTCATACTTGAAAGTGGTGCTTTGGATGATAGGAACCTCGATAGGCTCTCCGTTCTTTGCCTCGTAGCCTCCCTGTACGCAGATAGAGGCTGTTCTAAGATTTTTCTTCATTGATTACTTTTATTGTTGTCTTTATGTTTATATTGATTTCAATTGGTTGATGTTTACGGAACCAAACAGACTGCTCCTGTTACATATTAAATTATAAATATATATAAGACC
>CAKQFF010000210.1 GCA_934230685.1 uncultured Prevotella sp.
CCATGGACGTGGCCAAACGTCTGCTCGACTACGGCTACCATGCTCCTACCATCTACTTCCCGCTGCTCTTCCATGAGTCGATGATGATTGAGCCAACCGAGAACGAGAGCGTTGAGACCCTCGACCAGTTCATCGGCGTATTGCGCACTATCGCCCAGGAAGCCAAGGAGAATCCTGAGATTGTGAAGACAGCTCCGCACAACACTCCTACCGGACGTGCCGACGATGTGGCAGCCGCAAAGCAGCCCATACTGACGTGGAGACAACTTAAGAACTAAAAAAAGCATTTTATAACAATGACAAGATCCGATCTCCTCATAATAGGCTCCGGCCCGGGCGGATACCGTGCCGCACAATACGCCGCCCAACACTCGCTCTCGGTGGTTATCGTCGAGGCTGAGGACGCTGGCGGCACTTGCCTCAACCGTGGATGCATCCCCACAAAGACATTATGCAGAAACGCCAAAATCATCGACACGCTGCACGAAGCCAAGACCTTCGGTCTTGAGGGCGAGGGCTACGCCTTGAACTTCGCCGCCGTAATGGAGCGCAAGAACCAGGTAGTCAGCCAGTTGCGCAGCGGAGTTGAAGCATTGATGCAACAGCCCAACATCACCATGGTTCGCGGCTTTGCCAAATTCAAGGACTCGAAAACCGTGGTTGTGAACGACGAGGAATACACAGCCGACAATATCATCATCGCCACAGGCAGCGACTCCAAGTGTCCTCCCGTGGAAGGCTTGCAACTGCCTGGAGTAATCAACTCCACACAGTTGCTCAACATCGACCATCTGCCCAAACGCCTGTGCATCATCGGTGCCGGAGTGATAGGAATGGAGTTTGCGTCGGTGTTCAGCAGTTTCGGCACTCAAGTCACGGTTGTGGAATTCCTCAAGGAATGTCTGCCCGTGCTCGACAGCGACATAGCCAAACGCCTGCGCCAGACCATTGGCAAGCGCGGAGTGGAATTCTCCATGCAGTCGGCTGTGAAGTCAATCACCGAGACAACCGACGCCGAGGGCAACCGTCAGCTCACCGTGAACTACGAGAAGAAGAACAAGCCGTTGCAGACAGATGCCGACCTCGTGCTCATAGCCACAGGCAGAAAGCCCAACACCGAAGGACTCGAACTGGAGAAGGCCGGTGTGGAATATTCGCCCAAGGGAATTAATGTGGACGACGACTTCCAGACAACAGCCGCCAACATCTATGCCATTGGCGACGTCAACGGCAAGTGTATGCTCGCTCATGCTGCCACATTCCAGGGACTGCACGTGGTGAACAAGATCCTTGGCAAGGCCGACAACATCAAGTTCGACATCATGCCATCGGCAATATTCACCAATCCCGAGGCTGCAAGCGTAGGTCCTACCGAAGACCAGCTCAAGGCAGGAGGCAGACAATACGAATGCCGCAAGGGATTCTACCGCTCCAACGGCAAGGCACTCGCCATGAACGAGACCGACGGTATGCTGAAGCTGCTTGTTGACACAGCCGACAACAACCGCATCATCGGTTGCCACGCATTCGGCGCCCACGCCTCCGATATTGTGCAAGAGGTGTCGACCCTGGTGAACCTCGGAACCACCACACAACAGCTTGCCGACATCATCCACATCCATCCTACCCTATCGGAAATCCTGCACGACATCGTGTGCTAAATTCATAGGGAAAAGAATGTGACAATCTGAATAAAGAGATTTTTTGGCATGTTATTTGCAATATAGCCTGTGTATTGTCGCAACAGACAATTGCATTGCCACAAATGGCAATGTCAGCGTAAAATATGAAATAAACAAATAAAAATACACATTATTATAATATTATTATGGCACAGAAAGGTAATATTGGAGTAACAACCGAGAACATATTCCCGGTGATCAAGAAATTTCTTTATTCAGACCATGAGATTTTCCTTCGCGAGATGGTTTCAAACGCTGTCGACGCTACACAGAAGCTCAAAACCCTCGCTGAGCGTGGCGACTTCAAGGGCGAACTTGGCGACCTCACCGTACACGTAAGCCTCGACACCGACAAGGGCACACTCACCATCAGCGACCGAGGCATCGGCATGACCGAAGAGGAAATCAACAAATACATCAACCAGATTGCATTCTCTGGTGTAACCGACTTCCTTGACAAATACAAGGACAACGCCAACGCCATCATCGGACACTTTGGCTTGGGATTCTACTCATCATTCATGGTGAGCAAGAAGGTGGACATCATCACTCGCAGCTACAAGGAAGGTGCAAAGGCCATCAAGTGGAGCTGCGACGGAAGTCCGGAGTTCGAAATCAGCGACGCCGAGAAGGCCGACCGCGGTTCGGACATCGTGCTCCACATCGACGACGACTGCAAGGAATTCCTTGAGAAGTCGAAGATTCAGGAACTCCTCAACAAGTACTGCAAGTTCATGGCCGTGCCTGTAGCCTTCGGCAAGAAGACCGAGTGGAAGGACGGCAAGCAGGTGGATACCGACGAGGACAACATCATCAACAACGTTGAGCCGCTTTGGACCAAGACTCCAAGCACTCTGAAGGACGAGGACTACAAGGAGTTCTACCGCACACTCTACCCGATGCAGGACGAGCCGCTGTTCTGGATTCACCTCAACGTGGACTATCCGTTCAACCTCACCGGTATACTCTACTTC
>CAKQFF010000211.1 GCA_934230685.1 uncultured Prevotella sp.
GATTAACGCCATGACCGACGACGTGATAGAGGAGGAAGAGGAATACGACGCTGCCGACCGCGAGATTACCTACAAAGCAAAGGTGGAAGAGCGCAAGGGTGGCAACGTGCTCAACCTTTACTACGCTTTTGTGCCTGAGGACGTGAAGAATTTCTCTAAGTCTACATTTGCCTGCTATCTCGTCAACGACAGCAACTATTTTGTACATTATTTATATATGAGTGTTGAGGGTCAGTCGTTCAAACTCCGTGGCGAGGGTGAGCTTGAGCCTAATACCAAGGTTTATATCGAGTCGTTCGCTCTCGACCAGCTCAACGAGATCGACCGCGTGCGATTCCAGCTTCTCTCTTTCAAGCGCGACAAGGATTTTGTAGCCAAGCCAGTTTGCGATGTGCAGTTCCGCATCGACAAGGTTAAGTTCTACAAGCTCCACACCTTCCAACCCACAGATTTCTTCAACGACCCCGCCTTGCTCTATCCTGTTGTCAAGAACGACGAGGTGGCTCAGCTCAAGCCTGTCGAGGCTGACAAGCTTATTTATGTTGAGGAAGACAGCGCCGAGACTAAGCCTAAGAAGGGAAATCTCAACAATGCTAATGCCAACGAGCCTTCTTACAATAAGCTTAAGGGATTGGAGTCGCTCAACACTTCCAAGCATCACCAGTCGAAGAAGTCCAACGACGACCTTATTGTCATCGACCTTCATGCCGACAATTTGCTTGAGACCACAGCAGGCATGGGCACAGCCGACATCCTGAACTATCAGCTCGACTACTTCCGTCGCACACTTGAGGAGAACAAGCACAACAAGGGACGCCGCATCGTCTTCATCCACGGAAAGGGTGAGGGTGTGTTGCGCCACGCCATTGTCAACGAGTTGCGTTATCGCTACAAGAATTATCCCTATCAGGATGCTTCGTTCCAGGAGTATGGCTATGGTGCTACCCAAGTGACGATAAGATAGTTGACGAATAGTTAAAGTTTAGAGATAAAAATTTTTATTGAATATGAATTACGGTTACATAACAGTAGCCTCGGCAATCCCTTCTGTGCGTGTTGCCGATGCTGACTATAACATAAAGCAGATTGAAAGTCTCATAGCACAGGCCGAAGGCAAGGGTGCTGAAATCATCGTGTTCCCCGAACTCTCCATTACGGGTTACTCATGCCAGGACCTCTTCGCCCAGCAGACTCTTCTCGACCAGACCGAGATGAAGATGCTCCAGCTGCTTGATTTCTCGCGCAAGCTCGACATCATATTTATTGTAGGCGCACCCGTTTGCATTGGCACCGCACTCTACAATTGTGCTGTTGTTTGTCAGCATGGCAATATTCTTGGCATTGTGCCCAAGCGTTTCCTTCCTAATTACGCTGAGTTCTACGAGAAGCGTTGGTTTGCCTCTGTCGACGATTTGAGCGGTCCTACCGAAGTGCGTTTTGCAGGCAACACAATCACTGTGTCGCCTGAGACACAGCTCTTCCAGACATGCGATGGTGTGAAGTTTGGCATCGAGCTTTGCGAGGATGTTTGGGCTCCTGTTCCGCCAAGCAACAATACTGCACTTGCTGGAGCCGACATCATATTCAATCTCTCTGCCAGCGACGACCTCATCGGCAAGAACGCCTATCTCAAGAGTCTGCTTGCCCAGCAGAGCGCACGTCTGATAAGTGGCTATGTCTACAGTTCTTGCGGATTTGGCGAGAGCACCCAGGATGTGGTTTATGGTGGCAATGCCTTTATCTACGAGAATGGTTCGCTTGTTGCTGAGTCTTCACGATTCTCTCTCGACGAGCAGCTTGTCATCAATCAGATTGATGTGGAGAAGCTCCGCACAGAGCGTCGCAAGAACACTTCGTTTGTCTATGCTGCCAAAGGCGTCAAGGCTAACATCATCGCTACAGAACCGGTGGAGCCACGCGACTTCACCTTCATGCGCGAAATCAATCCTCATCCCTTCATTCCTACAAGCAACGACATGTTTGCTTCCTGCGACGAGATATTCTCTATCCAGGTGTGCGGACTCGCCAAGCGTCTTGTCCACACCAATTGCAAGCGTGTGGTGCTCGGCATAAGTGGTGGTTTGGATTCCACATTGGCTTTGCTTGTTTGCGTTAAGACTTTCGACAAGCTTGGCTACGACCGCAAGGGTATTGTGGGCGTTACTATGCCTGGCTTCGGCACAACCGACCGCACATATAATAATGCCATCTCGCTTATGCAGAGTCTCGGTGTCACCATTCGCGAGATTAGCATCCGCAAGAGCGTCACTCAGCACTTCGAGGATATCGACCACGACATCAATGTTCACGACGTTACGTATGAGAATGGTCAGGCTCGCGAGCGCACACAGATACTCATGGATCTGAGCAATCAGGTGGGAGGACTTGTTATAGGAACAGGCGACTTGAGTGAGCTTGCTCTTGGTTGGGCTACCTACAATGGCGACCACATGTCGATGTATGGTGTGAATGCCAGCATTCCTAAGACTCTCATCCGCTATCTTGTGAGTCATGTGGCCGACAATAGTGTCGACGAGCAGTCGCGCACAACATTGCTCGACATCATCGACACGCCTATATCGCCCGAGCTTATCCCTGCCGACGAGAATGGCAACATCAAGCAGAAGACCGAAGACCTCGTGGGCCCA
>CAKQFF010000212.1 GCA_934230685.1 uncultured Prevotella sp.
CACCTGCGACGTGAGAAAAGGATCCTCGCCTGCTCCTTCGGACACCCGTCCCCAACGTGGATCGAGGGCAATGTCTACCATAGGACTATACACCCAGTTGATGCCCGAGGCAGTAGCTTCGGCAGCAGCCACTTGTGCTGCACGCTCAATCATAGCCATATCCCAAGAGCAGGCTTGCGCCAAAGGCAACGGGAAAACAGTCTGATAGCCATGTATCACGTCCTGTCCGAAGAGGAGAGGAATGCCGAGACGTGTCTTCTTGACTGCTATCTCCTGCAGATTCTTTATCTTCTCCACACCCTTCACATTAAGGATGGCACCAAGCTCACCAGCTCCTACCTTTTCGGCAAGTGGCGAATTCATTACGGCACCAGTTGTAAGGTCGCCTCCGGGTAGAAGATTGAGCTGGCCAATCTTCTCCTCAAGAGTCATTTTCTGCATCAGTTCTGTGACGAACTGACTCATAGGCGGCAACTGCTTCTTCTTTGCCGCAAACCCTGTTGCAGGCGAAAGAAGAAACAATGCTGCCAATGCAATATTTGTCTTCTTCATACTCATCGTTTATTTCTTTTGGAACACTCTCACGTAGTCAACCTCCATTGTAGCCGGAAGACAACTCTCGTCGAGACCTTGCTGTCCGCCCCATGCTCCGCCCCAAGCAAGATTGAGGATGGGATAGAATGCTGCATCAAAAGGCCACGCATCCTTACCCGAACCGTCGTTGTTGTAGGTTAGGATTTTCTCACCGTCCACATAGAATGTCATATAATCCTTGGTCCACTCCATGGCATACTTATGAAAATCGCTTTGGGCAGTAGGCACCGATTTGCGAGCCGACTCAATAGCAGTGCCGCCATTGTTGTATTTGTTGCAATGAATGGTCGACACCACAACATTGGCATCGTAGCCCACTTCCTCCATAATGTCAATCTCGCCATCGCCTGGCCATGACTTGAAGTTGACTGGCATCATCCAAAAAGCAGGCCATGTGCCCTTGCCTTTAGGAAGCTTTATGCTTGCCTCGATGTAGCCATATTGCCAACCGGTGTTCTTTCGGGCATAAAGTCGGGCACTCTTTATGGTGCCACCATCGTTGATAAGGTTTATCTTCAGAGTGCCATTGCCCACCTGTGCCACCTTGTCATCCTGCACATAGTTCTGCAACTCATTGTTCACCCATCCGGCAGGCTGCACTTCCCACGTCCAGTCAGCACCCACCTTTGAGCCATTAAACTCGTCATTCCATACCAGTTCATAGCCACTCAACGGACACTTTATATCGTCTTGCTGTCCGGCAGCCTGCATAATGTTGATGCTATCGCGCGAACCGCCCGACCATATCACCACCTTGCCCGTGCGCTCTGCACCAGTGTTTGCCTCGGCAGTAATCGTAAGAGTGGCCGACTTGCCTATGCTGCCAGTAGGCGACACAGAGAGCCAAGAGTCAGGAGAATAAGCCGCAAACTCATGGTCGCTTGATACTTCAACGTTGACACTGCCCCCATTATTGCCTATGCTAAGCAATTTCTGAGCTATTGTGATACTCTGCTGCGGGGCGTAGGTTATGTCTGTCTCGTTGCTGCAAGCCATTATACCAATGGCTACAGCAAATAGAGAAGTTATAATTATCGATTTTTTCATAGATGTTCAAGTTTCTTATTTAGCAGTCTTCTGCAATATAATATTGTAAATATCTATTTTCTCGTCGGCAGGACATCCACCAAAGTCGAATACAAGTTTCAGTGCGTCGGCCTTGCCTTGCGACAACTTTGCGGCAGGTATCTTGACTTGATACTCAGTGTCTGCCTTCAGGTCGTAGCGGTTGACAAAGAAGAAGTTGTCGTCGCTTGCGGCATCGGTGAGTTTCACTGTAACACCATTGATATCCTTCTTGGCGAGGAACTTGCAAGAGAAGTCGTAGTCAGTGTCGGCATCAGCAGGAATAGTGGTAACGATATGTACCTGGGCCTGCCACTGGTCGCTTGTGGCCTCAGGCAAAACAACAGTATACTTGCCATTGTCGACAGAGAAGTCGGGGTCGGCTATCTGTGCCCAACCCGGAGCATAGAAGAACGTAGTGGTGAATCCGGCATCGCCCTTATCGTCGACGTAAGTCTTCCATATGTTCGACTCACTGTCATAGGTATACACCGTCTTATCCTCATCTTCAGCAGGAGCCTCAACACCATCGCATCCATGTTCCTGGAGATCGATGTCGCGCACTGTAACCTTAGTGTTTTCGGCATTACCACCGAAGTCGAGCACAAGATTAATCTTGTCCATATCAATGCCAGGCATATTACTCTTGTAGAATATGTATTCCTGTCCGGCTTTCAGCTTTATGTTCTCCAAAAAGTAATAAGTATCGTCATCGCCTTCCTTCGTCAGCTTCACCGTAACGTTATTATGGTCGGTGGTGGAAAGGAACTTTGCTGAGAAGTCATACGAATTGTCCACATTGGTAGCCATGTCTGTGTGGAAATGCACTTGAGCCTGCCACTGTTCTGAAGTTGCAGTAGGCAGTTCGATAACATACTTGTTACCGTCGGCTGTCACTGTCGGGTCGGCTATCTGACTCCAGCCCGGAGCATAATAGAAGGTATTGGTAAACTGGCATG
>CAKQFF010000213.1 GCA_934230685.1 uncultured Prevotella sp.
AATTAATGCCTGTTTCCAATTACAACGGTTCACAATCACCAGCCAAACGCCTTTCTGTCGCTCATCCACAGACCCTGCGCCTTGAGCACCTGTTCAATCACGTCGCGCCCCACTCCATGGCCTCCAATGCGGTCGCTCACGTAGCGGCTCACGCTCTTCACCTCGGGGCAAGCGTCCTTTGGGCAGCAGGCGCAACCCACGCGGCTCATCACCTCGTAGTCGGGAATGTCGTCGCCCACAAACATCACTTCCTCGTCCTTCAGCTGATACTTGTCGAGCAGTTCCTCATAAGCCACGAGTTTCACCCCGGCTCCCATGTATATGTCCTTCACGCCGAGACCCTCGTATCTCTTGCGCACCGCCGCCGTGTTGCCACCTGTGATTATCGCCACATGCAGTCCGCGCTTGCAGGCGAGCTGGATGGCGTATCCGTCCTTGATGTTCACCGTGCGCAGGGGTTCGCCCTCGGCAGAGAGAGTGATTGTCTCGGCCGACAGCACGCCGTCGACATCAAACACCACGGCACGTATCTTCTTCAAATCGTAGTCTATCATTATATGTTCCTGTTCAGTTATAATTCCTGTTTCTTGTTTTCAATTATTATTTTCGACATCATGTCGTACACCTGTCTCAGCCTCTCGTCGCCGCCAAGCATCTCCAGGTGTCGGCCCATCACATTGTAGTCCTCGCGCACGGCAGGTCCTGTCTGCGCCTCCTCAGGCGAGAGGCTGTGCAGCTTGCGCATGGTCTCGTCGACAAGGGGCAGCATCACGCTGAAGTCGAGTCCGTGCTCCTTGAGTATGTGCGACGCCATGGCGCAACAGGCATTCGAGAAATTGCAGGCAAACACGGCAGCCACATGAAGCCAGCGGCGGTCGTCGCCCGACAGCTCATACACATTGTCCGACAGCAGCGAGGCAAACCGCTTTACCACGTCGAGCGTGCCGGCGTCGGAAGCCTCCACGAAGCACGGTATCACCTTGAAGTCCAACTGCTTGCGCTTGGTGAACGTCTGCATGGGATACATCACTCCGTAATGCTCGACCCTGCCCTCAAACACCTGCATCGGCATTGTGCCGGCAGTATGCACAAACACGCCTTGGTGGCATTCGGCGCACAACCTGCCCACCACGCTGTCCAGGGCGCTGTCTACAACAGTTATTATATAAATGTCGGCATCGCGCACCACCTTGTCGAAACTCGTCACTGGCTCGCAACCTGTCAGCGAAGCAAGCTCGGAAGCCGACTCCCACGAGCGGCTCCACACCTGCACAGGCGAGCTGTCCTTGCCCGCCAATGCCCTGCAAATGTGCGTGGCTACATTGCCAGCACCTATCATTACTATTCTCATATACTACAAAAGTAGGCATTGTTTTGCAAAAACAGATGATATAGTGCCGTTTTTTAAAAAAGATTTGCTATTTTTGCCGAATGAAAGAAGAAATTGGTGTAAGGCTAATATCACAAACATCCGAATTGCCGAGTATGACGAGCAAGAATTTCTTCCACAGCGTGGAATTCTTCCGCATATTGGAGGCGACCCCCATGCAGGAACCGTGCATGGCAGTCGCCGAGGACGGGCATGGACACGTCGTTGCCCACATGCTCACCACCATATTCTTCCACCGCTCCATCCTACCCCCTGCCATCTACACCCACGGGCGCGTCTACGGCGAAGGCGAATACCAGAGCCAAGCCGACCGCGACGCCTTGTTTCCAAGGTTTCTCGAGGCCGTCACCTCGCGATTCAAGCACCACCTGTGCCTCTACATCGAGTTCAGCCACCTCAGTGGCAAGATGCTGGGCTACGAGGCGTTCAAGCGCTGCGGATACTTCCCCGTGCCCTGGCAGGAGATACACAACTCGCTGCACGGCACTCTGCCCGTAAAGAGGCTCACGGAGAGGGCGCGGCTGCAGATAGCAATGGCAGAGAAGCGGGGCGTCACGGCCACCGTCGTGAGCGACAACGACAGGCTCAAGCAAGCCGTCAAGCTGCTCAAGCGCCACTTCATGCTGAAGCCGAGGAGGTCGATACCCAACCCCGAGATGTTCCGACGCCTTGCCGCTTCAGACAACTGCCAGATCATTGCCACCGAATACCACGGGAGGATGATAGGCATGTGCCTGTGCCTCTACACCGAGGGCAACGCCTACATGTGGCACCTCGCCTCGCTGCGCAAGAGCTACATGCCGCTGCACCCAGCCACATTCACGGTGTGGGCAGCCCTGAACGAGGCCTACAACAGGGGCATGCGCCACATGTATTTCCTCGACGCGGGAATGCCATTCGTCAAGTCGCCGCTGCGCGACTTCATACTGAGCTTCGGAGGCAAGCCTGTGTCAAAATACCGGTGGTTCAAGCTGCCTTTCGGATGGCTGAACCGGGTGATGGACTGGATCTACAACGAATAAGACCCCTGCAGAAGCCTACAGCGGTTGATTGTATAGAATATAAATCACGAGATTTAATTTCGTACTATACCTATATTTATTAATAAATTTAATCAACAAAGAAACGATGAAAGTTCTTAGAGACAGAATTCTTAAAGACGGAAAATGCTACCCAGGCGGCATTCTTAAAGTAGACAAATTCATCAACCACC
>CAKQFF010000214.1 GCA_934230685.1 uncultured Prevotella sp.
AAAACTCGTTGTACATCCACACAAGAACGTACAACGAGTTTCTTGTTTTTTATATTGGGAGTTTTGACACGCCCTCCCTTTATTTTCAATCGAAATTACTTCACTTCGAATTTACCATTCTGGTCAACAGTATAGCGTTTGCCCAAGCCACCCACGAGAACGCTCACTGTAAACTGGTTTGTTGTGGCTTCTATTTCCACATTGCTTCCATTTGGAAGAGTGGCGAGGTCGCTGCTGGTTACGCCGAGTGCTGCTGTCGAATTGGCGTAGCAGCCGTCCTTGCCGTGCTTGTCGAGCTGTGCATAGAACATTGCCCAGAGCACTTTGTAGGCTTCCATGTTGTAGGGGCAGCGGAACTCCTCTGTGCCCGTACCAACAGCCTTGTCGGAGAATTGCAGGAATCCCCATTGGTTGGGGGCGTGCATGTTGATTTCGCCGGTAGGCGTCCATACCCAGTTTTCCTCAGGTCCGCCCTTCTTGAGCCATTGTACGCGCGAGAAGTTCAGTCGCCAGATGTTGCCTGCCTGCAGAGGGTTGGTGAAATTGCGGGTGATAGCCTTGTGTGGGATTGCCATCTCCACGGTCCATGAGCGGTCCTTGTCCTTTGGCTTGTTGAGAGTGCCGTCGTGCGACACGGCAAGCTTCAGTCCGGGGCAGTCCCACTGGATGTAGAAGTTTCCGCCAGAGCGGTAGGCACGGTCGAGCATAAGGTCAAAAATCACGCCACGTGCATTGTTCTCAATCTCAAAATAGTTCTGTCCGTCGCCTGTAGGGTCGAGGAACACCTCGAAGTCGTTGTCGTGATAGATGATTGTGTCGCGCTGTGTTAGGTTGGCCACAATGTTAGGCTCCTCCATCACGGCAGACACATACAGATAGTTGTCGTCCCACATCAAGCGAGCCTTCGTGTCGTAGATAGGCTTGGGGAAACCCTCGCCGCTGATGTCTACGAACGATTCCGTGTCGGCAGCCTTGCTCCATGATTTCTCGTTGAGCTTGCCGTCGATCTTGATGTTCTCGTTGGTGCGGTAGCAGATGTAATGACGTGGTGTCGAAAGTCGCTGGGCGTACTTCTTCAGAAGTCCGTCTTGCGCGTTGGCGGGCATTGCGATGGCAAAAGCCATGGCAATGGCTGATAAAATAATTTTCTTCATTTTTTGTGTGTAGATTGTTTTTCTGTAAATTTATTGCAAAGCTACACATTTTAAAGCATTTGACAAAGTTTTTATTAAGAATATTGACTTGAATTATTCCTACATTATGCAAAAACAGTCGTATAATTCATTATTTTTATGTAAGTTTGCAGAGTCTGATAAATTATTAATATGATGAAGAAATCGATTGTAATGATTTGTCTGCTATATATTTAGACTGTTTCTGATGGCAAACCATGCGCAGAACGTGGCGATGTAGAGCCATATCGCAATCTTATTTTCGAAGATTCTTTGCATTAGCCCCTTAAGTCTTGAGGCAGGTATAAGAAACGTGGCGATTACAGCCGCAATGTATGGCAAGGCGTAGACAAGGAAATAGTTGTAGGCTATGGCTTCGCGAAAATGGCCGTTTGTCATGGCATGGATGAAGCGTTGGATGCCGCAAGCCGGACAGCTGAGTCCGGTGAGGAGTTTGAATGGGCATTTCGGCCAAAACCAATAAGCCGTAGGATTGACAAAATACAATGTCAACCCTACGGCTATTATTATAACAAGGTATAAGTACCTTTTGTTTCTACAGTTACTGAGTTGCAAGAGTCTGTTGGCTTAATTTGCTTTAAGAATCCTATTTGCTTAATGAATTATCTATTGTCCTAATTTGCTTAATGTTGCAAACATGGAATCGCCATAAATCCCCATAAATACATAATATATAATGTTGATGACTATTCCAGAAATGATGCCTATTATGCTCCATTTCTTGGCGTCCTTTGAAGCCTGCTCGGCAAGCTCATATTGTCCGGCGAGATAATAGCTGTTAACTTTTGAAGCTTTCACAATAGCCACTATGCCTAATGGCAGGCAGCAGCAGGCTGTGGTGATGATGGCAAGCACAAGATTGTTGCTTGGCTTTGGCTGATTTGTTGTGTTCTGTTCCATATTTTTAGGAGTTTAGTTGGTATTATTTTTCGAGCAAGTCGGGACGCAGACGCTGTGTGCGCTCCATAGCCTGTTCCATTTCCCAGTTTTTAATCTTCGCCTCGTTGCCGCTGAGCAGAATCTCCGGCACCTTCCATCCCTTGTAGTCGGCAGGGCGTGTGTAAATAGGAGCCGACAGCATGTCGTCCTGGAAGCAGTCGCTCAAGGCACTCTGCTCGTCGCCTATCACTCCCGGCACAACGCGCACGATGGCATCGGCCATGACAGCTGCGGCAAGCTCTCCACCCGTGAGCACATAGTCGCCGATGGAAATCTCGCGAGTGATGAGATGGTCGCGCACACGCTGGTCGATGCCCTTGTAGTGGCCGCAAAGGATGATGATGTTTCCCTTGAGCGAGAGGTCGTTGGCAATGTGCTGGTCAAATTTCTCGCCGTCGGGCGAGGTGAATATAATCTCGTCGTAGTCGCGCTCTGCCTTCAGCGCAGAGATGC
>CAKQFF010000215.1 GCA_934230685.1 uncultured Prevotella sp.
CCCGCTTATTCCCCTTTCAGGGCTTTCTGCATGACAGATACCAAATGCAAAATTAATGAAATTTTCTATAACAACAATACTGTTTATGGCTTTTTTTTTATTTATACTTGAATATCTATTGCTAAAATTTCTACAATATCACAAGACTTATCCTTAAAATCAGAATGCCGCTCTCCTCTACCACATGAGGAGGCGGCATTCCCTGCCAACGCTACCGAGCGTTGTCGTGCTCATGGATCACAGCCTTTTGAGCTTCGCTATAGCTGTCCCAGGACGTCTTGTAGCCCTCGTTTCCACCTACAACCTTCATCAATCCGCCCATAATGCCAACCATAAGGTCGTACGTGCCGTTGGATTTGTAGAAGTCGACGAGGCCCTTTCCCATAATGCCGTCAAACATCCATTCCCTGAAGCTCTTTGCCACATCCAGCTTGGCAGCGCCCCTGCCCTGCACCTGTGGCGCAGACTGCTGCTGAGAGGGCGCAACATTCTGCTGCAGAACGTCAGCTGGCGACATTCTTGCATCAGGATCCTGACGGATGCCCCAATATACATTCTCGTTGTCGAAGCTGCCCTCCGTCATGCAGAGGAACTGTTTGTTGAATATAGGCATGCTGTCGAAGTAATCCGACAGGAGTTTTCGCTTTTCCGCCTCCGTGCGGTCGCCGTCGTAGAGCAATTCCACAATCTTCCTGCGGTCGTCGGACGTGATGAGCACCATTCCCACAGTCTTGTTTTTCACAGGATACACAACGAGGTTGTCCTCGTCGAGGAACATATAGCACGCGTCGTATTTGGGGCTCATTATATAGCTGATGTCGTCGTAGCCATAGACAACGTCTTCTGCCAGCATGCAATTATAGGCGTCGGTTATGGTCATCGTGGCGCAATAGTGAGGGTCGTCGTCATTCAGGTCAAGCGTGACGTATACCGAACCCAGCATGTATTCCTTGTCAGGCGACAAGACATTCCAGCAATACTTCTCCATTCTGCTGCCCCATTCGTTCCTGGCGACAACGTTCTCGAAGACGGCATTGGGATAAGACTTGCGGATGTCGGTAAGCAGTTGCACAAACTTGGGCTTTGCGTCGCTCAGGCAACGGTCGAACGTAGACACCGAGATTTTTGTGATTCTGCCATTCTTCTCGTCATAGGATATGGTTGCCAAATCACCATCCAAAGTGCCCGAAGTGTATTCTCCAATCAGATAAGCCAGATCCTTTGGGTCGTTGTGGGTGAACTCCAGTTGCTTGGCACTCAACTTCTGGCGGAAAGCCTGAAGGCTTTCGGCAAAAGAAACTCCGCGGTATGTCATGTGGTGCCCGTCGGCAATGTTTTGCGCATGGGCATTAATGACTGCCGCCATAAAGACGATTAACACAAAGATTTTTTTCATACTTGTCGTTATTTTTATTTTTTCTACTTAAGTTTCGCAAGCGAAAGTTCAATTCTTTACCAATCAAAAAATCCACCCTTTTCTGATTAAAAAACAAAAGTACTGCTAAAGTTTGAGAATGGAAAGGAAAAATTGCAAAAATAAAAATAAAGAAACATCACTTTTAGGTATTGTCCGGCTCGCGATTTAATTGTAACTTTGCATCATAACTAACATATAAAAGAAAGGAACAGTATGACAGAAATGACAACAATAATCGTGGGACTACTGATTCCGCTATTAGGAACGATGCTTGGTTCGGCATTCGTCTTCTTCATGAAAGGCGAAATGTCCATGCGACTACAGAAGTCGTTATTGGGTTTTGCCTCTGGCGTAATGGTGGCGGCATCCGTATGGTCGTTGCTCATTCCGGCTATGGAGATGGAGGCCGACAGCGGCAAATGGTCGGTAATGCCGGCTGCCGTAGGTTTTCTGTTAGGCATAGGATTCCTGTTGCTCATCGACGAGCTTACGCCCCACCTCCATATCGGCACAGACAAGCCCGAGGGAATGCGCTCGCATCTGTCGAAGACAGCCATGCTTGCCCTTGCCGTAACCATCCACAACCTGCCCGAAGGCATGGCCGTAGGCGTGGTGTTTGCAGGAGCCGAAAATGGCGCTTCGCACATATCCTTAGCCGCAGCCCTATCCGTGTCGTTGGGCATAGCCATTCAGAACATTCCCGAAGGCGCCATCATCTCCATGCCCATGCGTGCTGAAGGCAACAGCCGATGGAAGTCCTTCGTGTTAGGCTCGCTGAGCGGAGTGGTTGAGCCAATAGGAGCCATAGCCGTGATGTTGCTTGCCTCGCTTCTGATGCCCGCCCTACCCTACATGCTTGCCTTTGCGGCAGGAGCCATGTTCTACGTAGTGGTGGAGGAACTGATACCCGAAGCCTCAAGCGGTCAACACAGCAACCTCAGCACCATCGGCTTCGCCATAGGCTTTGTGCTGATGATGGTGCTTGATGTTGTGATGGGGTAACAAGTATTATAAAATCTATACATCTTTCAGATATGAAACTTAACAAAATACACCATGTGGCCGTGATTTGCTCCAATTATGAGCAATCGAAGCAGTTCTATACAGAAGTGCTC
>CAKQFF010000216.1 GCA_934230685.1 uncultured Prevotella sp.
AGACTGCCGGAAAGTTATCGTCCATCGCTATGCCGAGATCGACCCAGCCGAGCGTGGAATATCGGGAGTTCCTGATCTGGCATTTTTCCCCTTTATGGGATTGACAATTCATGTGAGACAAAAAGAGCTATCAGACTTTCAAAAAATCTGATAGCTCTTTACTTTTAGATGATTTGATTTCATTTGACACGGTTTGATTCACATTATCCCTATCCTATCTATTTACCAAAATTAAAAAAATTTCAATTTTAGTAATCAAGCAACCAATTCGCAATATCCACAATCCTAATCCCCTCATACTGGTATTCATCATGTCGAGTACGGGCAATTATCATCTTGGGGTAGGCATCCTTGATTTGGAGTAAGGGTAAGACTTCACGCGCAAAGGTCTTTTCATCACTGATATTGCCGGAAACCTGGATATAAATTTTCTCGCTGCGCTTAATGGCTACAAAGTCAATTTCTTTCTTATAAAGCACACCCACATAGACCTCGTATCCCCGGCGAAGCAGTTCAATGGCAATAATATTTTCCAGAATACGCCCATAATCCATATTCTTCGTACCCAATTTGGCATAGCGGAAGGTATGGTCGCTGAGATAATATTTATCGTTGGTAGATAAATACTTTTTGCCCTTAATGTCATATCTGCGTACCTTGTAGAAGGCAAATGCATTGCAAAGATACTGCATATAGGCACCGATGGTAACATGATTGACCTTCTCCAGTACGCCGCCAAAGGCATTTTTGATGCTTCTGGCAGAAGTCAAATTGGAGATATTGTCCATCAGGAAATCCACAAGCCTGTCCATCAGCTGCATATTGCGAATATTGTATTTTTTTCGAATGTCCCGAACAATTAAGGTGTCAAAAACATCTGCAATGTAATCGAACTTTGATTCCTGATCCTGATACAGATAGGACCCTGCCATACCTCCCTCAAGGATATACCGATCCATAGCTGCATACTGATCCCCAAAGCCGAAATACTGCATATACTCAGCAAAAGAGAACGGAAACACCTTAATTTCAAATGTTCTTCCGGTAAACAGGGTAGCAAGGTTAGAACTGAGAAGGAATGCATTGGAGCCTGTGATATAGATGTCAAACTGCTCGCTGGCATGAAGTCCGTTGATTGCCTTTTCAAAATCGGCGCACATCTGCACCTCATCGATAAAAACGAAGTTTTGCTTGCCATTGACATATTGACCTTTTATAAAATCATATAAAGGCCGATATTCCAGAAGCTGGTCATATTCAGGCAGGTTAAAATTGATGTGGATGATATTGCAGTCTGGAATGTTTTCTTCAACATACGCCTTAAATGCTTCCAACAGCTTGGATTTTCCACTACGGCGAACGCCGGTGATAACCTTAATGTCGGGGGTCCCTATCACACGGACGAGCTTATTTAAGTACTGTGTTCTTTCAATCAGTTTCATAATCTATCACATCGTCTCTGTATTATACCCCGCCTATTTACCAAAATCAATAAATTTATAAATTTGGTAAATAGCCTAAAATCATTATTGCCATAGGCAAAGGTGTTAATTCTCATTCCGTTTTCCAGCACTTTCCAACCCTGCAAGGCTGTTTCTTGCAATAAAATTCCGGCTTCATCATTAAAATAGCGGCATTTTGCAGTATCTAGGCATAAAAATAGGCCTCAAGCCGTCTGGCTCAAGGCCTATTCAGGATATTTTGTTTGCCCTTTTCATGCTAAAGGGGCTTGCCCCACAACAATTTTTTTATTCCCACTCGCTCCCCGAAACCGTGACATAAACGTTTTTGTATAGACCGTTTAGCTCCGATTATCAGGATTACTTAGATTATCCAAGAATTATGATGTATCATAATTCCTGTTGTCATTGTGTTGTCACGAAGATAGGTTGGTGCAGGACCAATCGGTATAGATATTATGCGCAGTGCTCTTTGAATTGCAATACCGATTTTCAAAATTTACACGCAATATCTTCAAAAAGCATGCAAAACATATTGATTTTTGAGGGCCCGGGCATTATAATATAAACACGCATAATGCAAATATTGCGTGCAGAAAGTTGGTGACAGGTTGAGCAAGTACGATATCGTCAACGGAGTCTTTGATACCATCGGAGAAATTGCAAAGAAATCGGATTTTATTTCTGCCGGACTCAAAGACCAAGATGTATATGCGCTTTGTAGGCAGGGGTATCTTGAGCGTGTGAAAAAGGGGTATTACAAGCTGACTGTCGGAGACGAGCCCAAAGAGGAGTATATCCTTTTGAAGCTGATGACACACGGGGTCGTCTGCGTGGAATCGGCTTTGTTTTACTATGGATATAGCGACTTTGCACCCCGAGAATGGTCAATTACCGTTCCCCGATCCTATTCCAGAACCGTAAAAGCCATACAGGAAGAAGTGCCGGTAAAAGCGTACTATGTTCAGAATGATATGTACCACCTGGGCGAAACAACTGGCACCTTCAATGGCGTAACACTTCCAGTCTATGACCGTGAACGCACCGTCTGCGACTGCTTCAAGTA
>CAKQFF010000217.1 GCA_934230685.1 uncultured Prevotella sp.
GGCTTCTGGGCCGCACGCATAAGCGAGATTTCGGAACAGGACACCGTGCTCATCATCGGAGCAGGGCCCACGGGCATCTGCACCCTTCTCTGCACAATGCTCAAGCACCCCAAGCGCATCATCGTGTGCGAACCGTCGGAGGAGCGCCGCAACTTCGTCAAGGAGCATTATCCCGACGTGCTGCTCACCACTCCCGACCAATGCCTGGCGTTTGTCTCTGCCAACAGCGACCACGGCGGAGCCGACCGCGTGATTGAGGTGGCTGGAGCCAAAACCACATTCCAACTGGCTTGGCAATGCGCACGACCCAATGCCATCGTCACAGTCGTGGCTCTCTACGACGAGCCTCAAGTTCTACCTCTGCCCGACATGTACGGCAAGAACCTCACCTTCAAGACTGGAGGCGTGGACGGATGCGACTGCGAGCAGGTGCTCCAGCTGATCGAGCAAGGAAAAATCGACACTACTCCACTCATCACCCACCGTTTCCCCCTCAGCCAAATAGAGAAGGCTTACCGAATTTTCGAGAACAAAGAAGACGGAGTAATAAAAATCGCTATTTACAATGAATAGGAGACTTCGCAAACTCCTAAAAAAACATCACATAAAAATGAACAAGATAATAATGCTCGGCACGGGCAACGCCACAGTATCACATATCTACAACACTTGTTTCGTGCTCTCCACTTCCACCACCAGCCTCCTCGTCGACGCGGGTGGCGGCAATGGAATCCTCGCACAACTGCGCAAGGCCAACATTCCTATTTCGGACATCCACCACCTCTTCGTCACCCACGCCCACACCGACCACGTCCTGGGTGTAATCTGGATTATCCGCATGGTGGCGCAATGCAAGGGCTACGAGGGCCATCTGCACGTCTATGGCAACGATAAGGTGATGAGGGTGATACGCACCATCATCGACATGATTCTCGCCAAGAAGCAATTGGCAAAGGTAGAGGAGCGCGTCGTCTTCCACGAACTTGCCGACGGCGACACCTTCGACGTGGGCGACATGCGCCTCACTGCATTCGACATCCATTCCACCAAGGAGAAGCAATATGGTTTCCAAGCCCAACTGCCCGACTCCACCGTCCTTGCCTGTCTCGGCGACGAGCCTTACAATCCCGCCAACCGTCAGCTCATAGAGAATGCCGACTGGATGATGTGCGAGGCGTTCTGCCTTTATGCCGACCGCGAAACATTCAAACCCTACGAGAAGAACCACAGCACGGCACTCGACGCTGGACGACTTGCTGCTGAGCTTGGAGTGAAAAACCTAATTCTTTATCATACGGAGGAGAAGACACTTGCCACACGCAAGGAAAACTACACCAAGGAAGCCGCCGAGAATTTCATGGGAAGGATTGTAGTGCCCGACGACTTGGAGGAAATAATTCTGTAACCTAATATTCGTAGTCTTCATACTGCCACTCATCAGTTGTAGTGAGCGTGAAGCTATTGCTATTCTCAGGGTCGACATTAAAGAAATAACCAGAATATCGCGACACACAGTTACGTGTAATCTTCACGTCGCTTATGGTTTTTGAGAACAATATGTTGGAGGAACTTGCGGAAGAAAGAGCTGAAATCTCAACCTTCAGCTTTTTCTCTTCCTCATGAGGGAAAGTGTAAATTTCGTAGGTCGACTCGTTTGAATATGCATCTTCCTCAACGCTTCTTAGTTCTGTCTGCTTGGAGTTTACGCATCCGTATCCGGTAGCGGCGTTGAAAGTGGAGCTTCCGCCTGTGTAGTAGAACTTCATTGTCTTCACGTCGGAAGGGGTATGGTCTTTCAGCACAAGCTGAAACATTGCCACAGCCCTCTTCATGGTCATGTCGTAGTTGCTGGCCTTGTCAACGTCTATAATGTTATAATAATAAAAGGTGTCAGTAATCTTATTGTCCTTGAAGGTGATTTTCTCGGGACTGGACAATGTGGCGTTGCCGTCGCCATTATGTGCCACAACAACAACGATGTATTTGCCTTTCGAAATGCTTAAGCTTATATTTCCAAAGGAAGCATCCTTGGTGGTTTGGTTTATCGACTTAAGTTTTTCTCCTGTTTCGCTGTTGAATAAAGCAAAATTAATTCTTGTGCACAATTCAGAGATTGGCGTCGGGGCGCTGGCTCGGCTTTGCGGAGAATTATTTTGTGGAGATTTATTTGTTGACTGATTGAATACACTTTGTTCGGTTGAAAAATTACCAAAAGAAATTTTAACCAAATCACCCTTTGTGGCTTCGGTCCCAGTAGGTATTTCCTCATCGTCAAACACAGGTTTCTCGCATGCTATTGTCAAGCTGCATAAAGCTATGGCAAGCAATGTGTTAGCAAAGTTAATAGGTTTTGACATAATATTCAGGTTTTTAGTTGTTAATAATGGCAAATATACAAAAAAATAGTTTATGCGAAATATTTTGATGTCATTTTTTTAGTATATTTAACGCCTAACGATGCAAGATTTACGGCGGCTCG
>CAKQFF010000218.1 GCA_934230685.1 uncultured Prevotella sp.
CGGAACATACGCGACAAGGCTTTCTTGTAATCCTCAGGATAGATGATGGAATATACGAAGAGAGTCTTGCCGCTTTTCTTTATTAGTCCGTTTTTTGCGTATTTGGCAAGAATCCCGCAATTATTCCCAGCAGCGGCAGGTAGGCGCTCACTTGGAATATGAACTCCACGCTGGTTTTGTCGGCAAGCCATCCGAAGAAAGCCGAGCCGAGACCGCCAAGTCCAAACATCAGTCCGAAGAATATTCCGGCAATCATTCCCACTTTGTCGGGCATGAGGTCGGTGGCGTAGACCACGATCGACGAGAATGCCGAGGCAATGATCAGTCCTGAGAGGAAGCAGCAGATTATTGTCCACGTGAGGTTGACGTAGGGCATTGCAATGGCGAATGGAGCCGCGCCAAGAATCGAGAACCATATAACGTATTTTCTGCCGAACCTGTCGCCAAGCATTCCTCCAGCCACCGTGCCAATGGCAAATGCTGCGAGAAACACGAAGAGGAACAGCTGCGAAGCCTTCACCGACACTCCAAACTTGTCGATAAGGAAGAAGGTGAAGTAGCTCGTGATGCACGAAGTGTAGAAATACTTCGAGAACACGAGCAATATGAGAATTGCCAACGCCCCGTATTTTGCCCGCTTAGAGATGTGGGTGTTGAGTTCAGGAGCCTTCTGCGGATGCTTCACCACATACTGCAACCGGGCCTTATACCATGCCCCAAGCCTTACCATTATCAGGGCAGCGAGCAAAGCCGCCAAGGCGAAAACCGATATTGAGTGCTGTCCGAAAGGCAGAACAATCATGGCCGCAAGCAAGGGGCCAAGTGCCGAGCCTCCGTTGCCTCCTACCTGGAACATGGACTGCGCCAGACTCTTCTTGCCGCCCGAAGCCAACTGTGTCACGCGCGAGGCCGTGGGGTGGAACACCGAAGAGCCGAAGCCCACAATGCTCACAGCAATGAGAATAGCCCAATAGTATTCGGCAAAGGCAAGCACAAGGAGTCCTGTCAATGTGAAGCACATGCCGACGGACAGGGCGTAGGGTCGCGGATGCTTGTCGGCGTAGAGTCCCGTGAAGGGTTGCAGTATGGACGATGTCATCTGGAAGACAAGGGTGATGAGGCCAATCTGCGCGAACGAGAAGTCGAACTTATCCTTCAGGATAGGATAGATGGAGGGAATGATCGACTGAATCATGTCGTTAAGGAAATGCGAGATGCCGCAAATCACGAGAATTGAGTAAACCGTGCCTTCGCTCATCGTCGGGTTGCCCTTGATTTTGTTGCTTATTGATGAGAGTTTCATTGTTGAATGAGTTTTATCTGTTTGAACATGCAAAATTACTCATTTTTTTCGTAACTTTGCCCAAGATTCATTCTTCTGATTTTTATTCAAACACGTATTTTCAGCAAATATTTTTACACTCCCTCCTTCACCCATTCTGTAATGTTTCTCTCTTCCTTCAGGCTGAATCCTATTCCCACTTTCACGATGGTCTTGCCCTTTAGAGCAAAGGCTTCGGCGTAGCGATTTTTGTTGATTTGCGCAAGAGCCTCCTCAGCAGTCTTGTCAAACTTTAGTTCCAATATAAATATGTGTGACTTCGTTTCTATCATCCGTCGATGTCGCCGTTGTTGATAAAGGTCGACATGTGGGCTATTACCACTCGTCCCTCGTCGGCGTCAGCGTCCATATAGTTTGCCAGCAGACTGTCGTAGAGACCAATGCGTATTTCCCGGTTGGGGAAGTCGAGCGTGTAGAGTTCAAGCAGCGGGTCGAAGTCCTTGATTGTCACGTAGCCGCTTTGGTAGAGTAGGGGAATGATGCTCTTCATATTCTCCGTAGGCGCGTCGAACGAGGACTCCTTTGCTTGCATTCCTGCTATTTTCGACGGCACGGTTCTGAACTTCCGCATCATTTCTATAAGGAATGTAGGAGTGCCTGAGCCGAACCAATAAGCTTTCAGCTTGCCCTCGGCGAGGCAATTCAGCAGACTGTAGGGATTGAATACATCTGGCGATGGCCATGCGAAATGGTATCCGTCGTAGTTGTCCTTGAGCTTTTGCAGGGTGGCCTCGTGCGAGATTTGCAATTTTTCTGCAAGCGCCTGTATGTCTTCCGACAATTGTGTTGTCAGTTCTTCTTTCGTGATTCCGCATATTCCGGCATATTCCTCCCGCATGCTGATATTGGTGATGTTGTTGAGTTCGCTGAAGATGCTCAGTTGCGAGAATTTGGTTATTCCTGTGAGGAAAACGAAGTGCAGCATCGATTCGTTCTTTTTCAGCGGACTGAAGAAGTTGCGCATGATGTTGCGCAGATTTCCAATCTTTTCGTCCTGATGGGCCACGTCGAGCAACGGCGCGTCGTATTCGTCGATAAGCACCACCATTTGCTTTCCGGTAATCTCAAAAACCTCTTGTATTAGATTGTCCAGTCGGATGTTGATG
>CAKQFF010000219.1 GCA_934230685.1 uncultured Prevotella sp.
ACGTACACGACTGATGAGGCAGGAATATAGACCGAAAAGACGAGCAAAGATTACCAAGTTATTTTTTAAGGATTACTAAATATTACTAAATTTACACTGGTGTTACACTTGAGATATTCATATAGTCATGAAGAAATTGCTATTAATGGTAATGGCCGCAGCCCTTCCGGTGATTTGCTCCGCTCAAGATTTGGAGTCAAGTCTCGAACTTACCGGCGACAAGAACAACGCGTCAACAAACGAAACGGCGAAAATTACAGATCGCCACAATTTTGTGGTCATCAGCGACAGGGATGTAGTCTGGCAGAAAGTCTACAACTCTGACGTCAAAACTATCCATGACCTTGAAGGGCTGTTTTTCGGGCACGGCTTCACCGACTGTCAAACATTGAATGATTCAACTCTTGTCTGCCGCTATGTTTGTCACGGGGGCATCCCATATAAGCGATACGGATACAGTCGAATGAAACTGCCGTTATCAGTGCTTTCAGTCAGGGATTTGGAAGCGCGTGTTGTAGCTCAACTGAAAGATGGCAAGTATCGCATCACTTTCGACAACATCTACACCTGCAACGGAAGTGCCGGCATAAAGAACGGATACACGGATTTCTTCATCGAAAACATCACCGGCGAGCTCTACGACAAACGCCAGCTATCTATAGCAATGGAGGTCCTCGACAAACTATTCACCGAAGCCGTCGATTTCAGCCGCCAAGGCTACCTCTCCACCGACTTCTAAAAATGATTGCGAGTCGCTTTAAGACTATTTGCTCATGTTTCTAAAGTCCTCTGACGCGTTGACTTTTACGAATTTTACATTCAATTATGTATCAGCAGACATTCAAAAATGTCACAGTTTTTATTGAAACACATAAAAATCATAAATTAATTCAATTAATAGCCTATATTTCCTAGGTCGGGCAAATCGATTCTGCTAAATTTACACAAAAAACCACCTGAGAAATGACTATTGATTTTTACCATGTTTGCTCTTCCGGAACGTATGAGACACTCATGTTCAGAAGCGACACCGATTTTGTAAGAGGAGTAAATGACATTCTCGTGTGTTCATTGAAATATGACATTGAGATATATGCCTATTGCCTGATGAACAACCACTTCCATTTTCTTCTACGAGGAGAATACCTTGATGTGAAAAGATTTGCCAAGGCATATCTCCAGAGAAGGCTTGCGGCAATTAAAAAGGTCTATTCGGAGATCAAACACTCCGAAGACATTGACCTGAGCATCAAGCATATAGCAGACACTGACTACTTGCGCGGCGTATGCGGGTACATTCTGAGGAATCCAATGGCTGCCGGCATGAATGTAATCCCCACGGCATACCTATGGTCATCAGCAAGCATGTATTTCAATGATAATCATTGTCTTCCGTCAGGAAGGAAGCTGTCATCGCTGAGCATCCGCATGCAACGTGAACTTTTTTCCTCGAAAGTCCTTCTGCCTCAGGACCTTGTTCTTGACGACAATAACCTGGTCTTCCCCGGACAATATGTCAAAGTTCATGAAATGGAACAGTATTTCAACAATCCGAGACAGTTTTCCTTCTACCTTTCCAAGAACAATGATGTCGAATATGAAACCGATTCCGGAATCCTGAAATCAGTGAAGTTCAGGGATGATGAGTTATACCAGTCTCTGGAGGAAATCTGCATCAACCGGTTCAGCAGCAGTTACAAGAGCTTGTCCATCGAAAGGAGGTGTATCGCAGCAGCCGATCTGGTCAAAAAGTATCGTCTGACCACCTCCAGGGCAGCACGGATCAGTTCATTGCCCCCGGATCTCCTGTCAGGAATACTAGGCAGGTATCCTCGGAAACAATAATCGACGCGTGGCGGGACACATATGCAGCTGCTATGGGCAAGGCTGAAAAACAGGAACACTGACGTGGCCGGCGATGGAACGAGTTTACGGGCGACTTCGGGAGAATCCTGGAGAATCTGGGCAAGGATTACCATGGGCCCTAATCATGCTCGCCAAATGTCACGGCGGGACGCGGCCACGGGGTGTTTTGTAACTTATTGGTAATCAGATACCATTTTGAACAGGGCGTGGAAACGCAGCCTTTTTTTGGCCACGTTTCCACGCCCGGTTTTATAACCCATTGAAAATCAACGTCTCCAGAAACAGGGCGTGGCCGCGTCCCGACTCAATGCCATGAGATACGCACCTAAAGGTCGTGGGGTAACCCTGGAGACTCTTACGGGTGGGCAGACGTCTGGCAAGTCTGGAACAAAAACGGGAAACGGTCACATCAGCACGGCCACGGCGGAAGTGGAGCCTCTGGAGGCATGGACGCCTGGGCCGAGATGGAAAGGGCCAGCCGAACAATCACTACGCCTCGCCGCCGTGGAGTTCGATGCCGTCGGCGTCCCAGTCGAGATGGTCCGGGTCGGGCTCGTTGAATGGCTGGAG
>CAKQFF010000220.1 GCA_934230685.1 uncultured Prevotella sp.
GTCCCAACATTTCCTTTTCCCTTTATTGAGGCATTTTCTTTAGACGCTTCATTGATAGTTGTGTTTTCATTACCTTTTATGGCATCATTGATTTTCTGAAGCAGGATGTCAGGCTGCACAGGCTTTGCGATGTAGTCGGCAGCACCCGACTTCATGGCAAGCACGGCGTTCTGCACCTCAGCATAGTTGGTCATAACGATAAACGGAGCATTGATGTTGCTCTTGCGCATCCATGCGAGCAGACGCAGACCATCGTGGTCGGGCAAGCGCAGGTCGGAGAGCACAAGATTGACACATTTGTCCGACGAGAGCAGCTTAACAGCCGCTCCCACCGACGTGGCTTTATCAACCTCGAATCCTTTTTTTCGCAACCAAGTCTGTAGCATGGTTCCGAAAGCTATGTCATCCTCTACAATTAATAAATGTGGCATATTCCGTAAAAAATGTATCCTTTTAAATGTCCTTTGTTGATGGAAAGATAGTGCAAAGTTAATGTAAAGTTGCATATTATCCCACTAAATGGCAGATGTTTTTATTTGTTTTAGCTTTTCTGCCAATTGTTTTGCCAAAGTCTCGCGTTCTTGGGCGTTGGTCTCGCCGATATGTTCGGGCGTGAGTCTTGCCAGCCACTCATTCTTGCCAGGTTGCAGCATTTCGAGCAACGGCATAGCCTTGTGGGCAGCTTTGGCTGTGAGTTGGGCGTTCGTAGGGTCGGTCAGCATTTCGAGATACTCGTCTATCGACCTCCTGATGTCGGCAATGATTTGGTTTTCAGCTTCCTCATCGCCGTCGGTGAACGGGAGCAGGGCAGAGCGGATGTCATTGTTTCCGTCCTTCTTCTTTTCCTCTCTCACTCTCACCATTCTGCCTGTGAGTTGGCAGATGGTGGCGGCAAGAATCTGCACCGAGAACGGCTTGAACAGGCAAGCGTCGAAACCCTCGCTCCTTAGCTGGGGCATGATGCTCTGCTCGTGTGCGGTAATGGCAACAAATTTTATTTTATCGTTATTGCTGCGCATGCGCTTCATTATTTCTCTTCCGTTCATCTCGGGCATTTCGATGTCGGTGAACACAATGCGTGGCGCCTTTTCTTGTGCGAGTCGTATGGCTTCATTAGCGTGTGTGGTGGCTGTTATGTCGAAGCTTATGCCCTCTATGCGTGCAAACATCTCCAGGAGCAACTGCTGCTGCAGACTGTCGTCGTCGACAATCAGTACCTGCATGTCATATTGGCCCATGTCGTCTTCGCTGTGTTCAGAAGCGCAGGCATGTGCTATTGAGGCAGCGCTGTTTTCATTACATTTGTTGCATACGCTGTCTTCATTTCCTTTTATTGAGGCACTGTTTTCTCCCTCGATGTTTTCCACAATTTCCACAGGTATGATAACTGTGAACTTCGACCCGCTGCCTTTTCGCGAAACCAAATTAATGCTTCCACCAAGTCGTTGCACAATCTCGCGCGTTATCGAGAGTCCGAGTCCCACGCCCTCTTTGCCCTGTGCGTCGGGCAGACGAGTGAAGGCGTTGAACACGCGCTGCTGTTCCTCAGGAGTCATTCCGCAACCAGTGTCGGCCACGCTGATAGTCATTTTTCCGTTGCCAATAGCCACGGCAACAGTCACTTCTCCCTTGTCGGTGTATTTTATGGCGTTGCCCAACAGGTTGTTGACGATCTGTTTTATGCGGAAAGCGTCCGATCGGCACATCATAGATTCATCCACCTTGATTTCGGTCTTCAACCCCAGTTGTTTGGTCATGGCTTGCGGCATCATTCCGTCGGCACATTCCCTCACAAGCGAAGCCGGAGCGAAGCTGACCTCGTGCAGCTCAGCCTTTCCGCTCTCCAGTTGGTGATAGTCGAGCAGGGCAGACACGAGTTGCAGCAGATGTTTGGCCGACCCGTTGATGCTTTGCAGATAGCCAATAGCCTTAGGACGGTCTACATATTCGCTGAGTAGGTCGATGAATCCGGCTATAGATGCGGCAGGAGCCTTGATGTCGTGGGTGATGGTGAGCAGCAGTCGTTCACGCTGTTGCATGATGCGCTCGGTTTCGGCCTTCGCCTCGATTATGCGGTTTCGGTCGCGTCGTTCACGTCGTATGTCGCGCATGATGTAGACAACGAGAATGGCAGCCGAGAGAATGGCGAGAAGTCCGAGTATGGCGATCTTCACAATCATAGCTCTACGCTCGTTAATCGCCTTGTTGAGAGCGCTTTGCAAGGCTCTGTGCTCATCGTTCTGTATGTCTTCGAGCAATTGCTCCGTGCGCCAAGCCAGCTGAATGCTCACATATTGCAGTTGGTTGTTGCGGTTGGCAACGATTTCCTTATGCCTGCCGGTGGCAATTTGCTCATTGTTGCGGATTTCCGCCAGAGCGTTAGCCACGGAGTCGGTGATGTTCAGGTGATGGTTGATGGTGTCGGCT
>CAKQFF010000221.1 GCA_934230685.1 uncultured Prevotella sp.
GTGTGTTCACGTCAATATCGTTGGTAGGCTCGTCGAGCAACAGCACGTTGCCCTCCTGCTTCAGCGCAAGAGCCAGCTGCAAGCGGTTGCGCTCACCACCCGAAAGCGTGCCACAAAGCTTGCTTTGGTCGGTACCCGAGAAGTTGAAGCGTGAGATATAGGCGCGAGCGTTTACGTCTCTGCCACCCATGCGTATTGTCTCATTGCCCTGCGATACCGTTTCGTAAACCGATTTTTCAGGGTCAATATCCTTATGCTGCTGGTCTACGTAGGCAAGCTTTACGGTCTCTCCTACCTCGAATGTACCTCCGTCGGCCTGCTCCAATCCCATTATGAGTCGGAAGAGAGTGGTCTTACCCGCACCGTTAGGACCGATAACACCCACGATACCGTTAGGCGGCAGCATGAAGTTGAGGTCGTTGAAGAGCACCTTGTCGCCAAACGCCTTCTTCACGTGCACAGCCTCGATAACCTTGTTGCCAAGGCGCGGACCGTTGGGGATGAAGATCTCAAGCTTCTCCTCGCGCTCCTTCTGCTCCTCGCCAAGCATCTGCTCATAGGCGTTAAGACGAGCCTTGCCCTTGGCCTGACGAGCCTTAGGAGCCATGTGTGCCCACTCAAGCTCGCGCTCAAGAGCCTTGCGGCGCTTGGAGGCCTGCTTCTCTTCCTGCATCATGCGTGTGGTCTTCTGCTCAAGCCACGACGAATAGTTGCCATGCCAGGGGATGCCCTCGCCACGGTCGAGCTCCAATATCCACTCGCTCACGTCGTCGAGGAAGTAGCGGTCGTGGGTGACGGCAATAACAGTTCCCTCATACTGCTGGAGGTGCTGCTCAAGCCAGTCGATGCTCTCGGCGTCGAGGTGGTTGGTAGGCTCGTCGAGCAAGAGCACGTCGGGCTTCTGAAGCAAGAGTCGGCAGAGAGCCACGCGGCGGCGTTCGCCACCAGAGAGGTGAGTGACGGGAAGGTCGCCATTGGGACAGCGTAGAGCGGCCATGGCGCGGTCGAGCTTTGAGTCCATGTTCCAGGCGTCGGTGGCGTCGATAATGTCCTGCACCTCAGCCTGGCGCTGCATGAGCTTGTCCATCTTGTCGGGGGAGCCATAGTATTCCTCAAGTCCGAATTTCTCGTTGATTTCCTCATACTCACGCAGGGCGTCGTAAGCCTGCTGCACACCCTCCATAACGTTCTCCTTCACCGTCTTCGACTCGTCGAGAGGAGGATCCTGCGGCAGGTAGCCTACTGAGTAGCCCGGACTCCACACCACCTCACCCTGTGTGGGTTGGTCGAGACCGGCGATAATTTTCATCAATGTTGACTTACCGGCACCATTCAAACCAATGATACCGATTTTTGCGCCATAGAAGAACGAGAGGTATATGTCCTTCAAAATCTGTTTGCGGTTTTGTGGGATAATCTTGGATACTCCCACCATCGAGAAGATAATCTTCTTGTCGTCTACTGTAGCCATTTTTTTTAAATAGTTGATTTATGTGAGTAATTTAAGTTTTACATTTTAAATGTCTTCAATGTATCCTTTTGTGAACATGTCGTAGGACAAAGCCTCCAGTTCCTTGAGAGTCATGTGTTCTACGGCACGCTCAATCTTGCGTATTAGCTCGTTGCGACGGTAGTCGTTGTCGTCATTGAGCCGTGTTGAGTGAAAATCCATATTTATTGAAATATTTATTTAAATACTATTTCTTTGTAGCCAACCAAAAGGTCCGTGCGCTGTGAGATGCCTCTATAGTAGACAAGAGCCTGATAGGAATTCTCTGTCTGGAAGAAGTTGCCTTCAGTGGAAACAGGCTTAGGCTTGCCGTCATCATCCACAGCTACGTATCTGTAGGAATAATATCCTTGCTTGAGCATGATACGCGACTCATATTGCTTTTCAAGTTCATTATAAGTCATGAGATTGTGGGTGGAGTAGGAGCCATTGGTCCAAACACCGTCCACATACACATCCTGCGGTTGGCGGGGAGCCTTCAGCCTGAATTCCACCATGACATATTCCGAGGCACGGTTGTTCTCGATGTTGTCGCTGTTGCGTATGTAGAAGGCTCCGTTGGCATCCTCGTCGTAAGTATAGTTAAGGCGTGGCATGTCGGTCCATATTTGTGCGTGATAATTCTCTCCGTCCCATCCCACATTCTCAATGCCAAGGGTAGGGTGGGAGACATCGAGAATTTCAAACTTATGGTATTCGTTCCATCCGTTGAAAATCAGCTGCCTGTTGTGCTCCCAACGCATGCCGTCGCTGGAAATGAATTGTGGCCGGATATTGCTTCGCGGGTCATTCCAGTCCATGTTTTGTAGGACTACGGTCTTGATCTCACGTTCGGGATTGCTTATTCTCACATTGGCGTAGTTCACGGCCATAGCCACTTGCTGATGGCTCTTGTTGGTGT
>CAKQFF010000222.1 GCA_934230685.1 uncultured Prevotella sp.
GCTATGGTCAACACAATATATTGACCAAAAACATAAATCCCAAGAACCATCAACGTTCTTGGGATTTATTGTTTTATACTATCACATTTCAGATTTTTCATAAACAAATTCAACTTCAACCACCACAATGCCAACATCAAACAACACTCCAAGAACATTGGCCTATAAAGCCATAGCCCTCGACCTCGACGGCACCCTCACAAACCACAACAAGGAAGTGACTCCCATCACCAAGCAAACCCTTATCAAGGCACAAAAGGATGGAGCGCACATCATACTGGCTTCTGGCCGACCCACATTTGGCATAGCACCTATAGCCGAATGCCTGAACATTGAGAACTACGGTGGGTTTGTGCTCTCATACAACGGTGGAAAGATTGTAGACTGGCAGACCAAAAAGGAAATCTACTCCAACTTCCTGCCTGACGACGTGCTGCCAATACTCTACAACTATGCCAAAGTGCACAACCACGCTATTCTCGGATACGACGGCGAGGATATAATCGCGGAGAGACCAAACGACGAATACGTAAGAGAAGAGTCGCGCATCAACAAGATGAACATACGCAAAGTAGAGAATCTCCTCGAGAGTCTGCCACCCCACCCCACCAAACTTCTCATGACAGGCGAACCTGAACTAATGAAGAATGCCGAGAAGGAACTGCTGGGAATCGTAGGCGAAAAAATGGATGTGTTCCGTTCAGCACCCTTCTTCATTGAGCTTGTACCCAAAGGCATCGACAAGGCACAGTCTCTCCTACGTCTTCTCGACAAGATAGGCCTCACACCCAACGACATGATTGCATTTGGCGATGGCTACAACGACCTCTCTATGCTGAAGTTGGCTGGTATTGGCGTAGCTATGGCAAACGCTATGCCTGAGATGAAAGCCGAGGCCGACTACGTGACTCTTTCAAATGAAGAAGACGGAGTTGCGGCTGCAATAGAGAAATTCTGCTACGGAAAGGAATAGGGACAAACCCGCTTACACATTATTATATATATACCTTATTATATATATATTATATACGCAGATTTTTAGACATACGACATAATATGAAAGTAGACACTACAACATACAAGGAAATAAACCGCCCCATGTACATCATCGAGGAAAAACGCCTAAGACGCAACCTCGAGCTCATAAGCGATGTGGCTAAACGTTCCAACACGGAAATAATCCTCGCCTTTAAAGCATTCGCGCTATGGAAGACATTCCCTATCTTCCGCGAATACATCAGTGCGACGACAGCAAGCTCACTTGCAGAGGCACGTCTCGCTCTCGACAAGTTCGGAAGCAAAGCCCACACATTCTCGCCCGCCTATACCGACTATGAAATCGACGAGATTGCCGACTGCTCAAGCCATATCACATTCAACTCTCTATCACAATACGAGCATCTACATGAAAGAGTGAAGGCAAGAAACAACGACATAAGCCTCGGACTGCGCATCAACCCTGAATATTCGGAGATTGAAACCGACATCTACAACCCATGTGCTCCTGGCACACGCTTCGGAACAAGTGCAGATAAACTGCCAGCTACTCTGCCTGCAGATATCGACGGATTCCATTGCCATTGTCATTGCGAGAATGGTTCGGACGTGTTTGTAAGGACATTGGCACACATCGAGGAAAAATTCAACAAATGGTTCAGCCAAATAAAATGGATAAACTTTGGCGGCGGACATCTTATGACACGCAAGGACTACGACATAGAATTACTCGTAAACACCCTCAATGATTTCCACAAACGCTACCCATGGCTTCACGTGATAATGGAACCAGGAAGTGCATTCGGTTGGCAAACCGGTCCACTCGTGGCTCAGGTGATAGATATTGTTGAGGACAAAGGCATAAAAACAGCAATACTGAACGTGAGCTTTTCGTGCCACATGCCCGATTGCCTTGAAATGCCTTACCACCCAACAGTGCGCGGAGCAGAGACAATAGAGGAAGATATCGACTATTCGGTTCCATTCACCTATCGTCTGGGAGCCAACAGCTGTCTTTCAGGCGACTTCATGTCGGCATGGAAATTTGACCATGAACTGCAAATTGGCGAAAATATCATCTTTGAGGACATGATTCACTACACCACAGTGAAGACAACAATGTTCAACGGCATCTCACATCCATCGCTCGCAATAGTGAGAAAAGAGGGAGAAACCCTCGAAATATTACGTGATTTCAGCGTGAATGACTACATTTCACGCATGGATTAGCAAAAAAATGCACTTTTTCTTGAAATTTCCCTCGTTTTCTTTTGGTAGTTCAAGAAAAAGTGCTACCTTTGCACTCGCTTTAAAGAACTAAGCATTACATCAACAAAAGATGATGCGGCAATAGCTCAGTTGGTAGAGCACAACCTTGCCAAGGTTGGGGTCGCGAGTTCAAG
>CAKQFF010000223.1 GCA_934230685.1 uncultured Prevotella sp.
AAGGTGCAGAATGTGCCCAACATCAATATCCTATTTCCCTATGGAGCTTGGCTGAAAGGGCAAACCGACGGCGGAAAGCAGCAGACTGACGGCAACCAAATGATGCAGTTTGCCGCTTATGTTGCCAAGAAATATTATTATCTGAGCAAGCCTTCAGACCTCTTCCTGCAGTCGGGCAACTGGCCCACGCTCTCACGCGAGTTGATGCTCCTATCCATGCTCCCCCAGCTTCGCAAGACACGAGCCGCACAACCACACACCACCGACGCATGGCTCGCCAACTCGCAGATTATGGTGGCTGCCACCGACCGTTGGCTTGTGGCTGCAAAGGGCGGCCACAACAATGAGAGCCACAACCACAACGACGTAGGCTCGTTTGTGGTCTACAGCAATGGCGCGCCCGTACTCATCGACCTCGGACGCGACACCTACACCTCGCAGACATTCAGTTCGCGACGCTTCGAGTTGATGAACAACCGTTCGCTCTATCATAACGTGCCGCTCATCAACGGTTGCGAGCAGCACGACGGCAGGGAATACAAGGCTTTAGGCGCAGAGCACACGGCCAACGACACAGCCTCAATCCTAACCCTCGACATAGCCAAGGCCTACCCGAAGGAGGCTGGAGCGGAACGCTGGAAGCGAAGCATTGTGATGAACAGAAAGACGGATAGGGTGGAAGTGACCGAGGACTTCAGAATAGTGAAGTCGGCCGACCGCCCCACCGAGATAACGCTCATGTGCTATGGCGAGCCGAGGATGCTGCAGCCGGGCCGCGTGGCATTGGCCGACGGAGCCGCCGTGCTTGTCTACGACAGCACCAGCGTGGAAGCCACATGGACCAAGGTGGAGATGAACGACGGCATAATGAAGACACAATGGAAGGACAATGTGTACAGACTTGTGCTGAAGAACAGTCGCGGTTCGGAATCAGGAATGATGAGATATTGGTTGGAACGGAAATAATGAAAATAGCAGTTGTTTTTGTTCTTTGTCAATATACGACACTTTATTATTGATAATAGTCAGTTCTTGGTATTATTTATTAATAATTTTGCATCGTCTGATAACTAAAATAATTTTGCATCGTCTGATAACTAAAGCAAGATTTATTCATAAAACTAAAAATAATAATTATTAAAACATGAAGAAATTATTCGCGGCAATCGTTGCGCTGCAGCTCTCTCTGGCTCCTGTTTTTGCCCAGACCCCAATGGACGGTGGCGTGTGGAAAGACAACACCGGCAAGCACATCAATGCCCACGGCGGCAGTATTTTCAATTACAAGGGCACTTACTATTGGTATGGCGAAAGTCGCTCGGCTGATGGCAAGCCTTACAGTTCGCTTGGCGTGAGCTGCTTCACTTCAAAAAATCTTAAGGATTGGACTAACCACGGACTTGTGCTCCCCGTTTCGCAAGAGCAGGGCAGCGACATCGAGGGCGGATGCATTATCGAGCGTCCTAAGGTGTTGTACAATGCCAAGACCAAGAAGTTTGTTATGTGGTTTCATCTGGAGCTTAAGGGTCGTGGCTATGGTGCCGCACGTGCTGCTGTGGCTGTGAGCGACACTCCTTTCGGTCCTTTCAAGTTTGTGCGCTCGGGCCGTGTCAATCCGGGAGTGTTCCCTATCGGCTTCGCCAAAGCCGACACAACCGACCTACGCCACCAGTTGCTCTATCCCGAACTGAAAAAGTGGTGGACTCCCGAATGGCGCACCCAGATTGAGCGTGGAATGTTCTTCATGCGCGACTTGCAGGGCGGACAGATGGCTCGTGACATGACCGTGTTTGTCGACGACGACGGCAAGGCCTACCACATCTTCTCTTCTGAGGACAACCTCACTATTCAGATTGCACAGCTCACCGACGACTATATGGAGCACAACGGTTCCTTCGTGCGCATGGCAGCAGGCGGACAGAACGAGGCTCCAACAATCTTCAAGAAGGACGGCACTTACTGGATGATTACAAGCGGATGCACGGGTTGGGCGCCGAATGCAGCCCGTATGTTCCGTGCCAAGAATATCTTCGGTCCGTGGGAGCAGTTGCCCAATCCTTGCCGTGGCGAGGGAGCCGACAAGACCTTCGGAGCACAAGGCACATACATCTATAAGGTGGAGACATCGGCTCAGAAGAAGATGTTCGGTGGAGCCGACTATGTGTTCATGGCCGACATGTGGAACCCGAAACAGTTGAGCGACAGCCGACATCTGTGGGTGCCAATAACGTTTGAAGAGGGTGTGCCGGTGTTGAAGAAGTGCAACTAAAAAGCCCTACCCCCGGCCCCTCCCCCGTAGGGAGGGGAGTGGTATGCTTTGAGGGGGAAAGTAGGATAATGTATTGACTCTTTAATAATAGGTTAAATAT
>CAKQFF010000224.1 GCA_934230685.1 uncultured Prevotella sp.
GCCAACTGCAATCACGCGCATATCCTCGTTTGCCGACATGAGGGCGCACACCAGGGCATAGTCGTCCTTGCCCATGTCCTGTGCCTCGTCTATCACAAGTACAGACTTGCCGATATGGTTTTGCTCCACCTCTCCATTGTTGATCATCTCGGCTGCCTTGGCCACCACTCCGCTCACGTCGTCGAGATTGCCTATGCGTCCGAGCAAATCGAAACAATAAGAATGGAAGGTCTTTATCTCGACAAAATGGGCGGCATTGCCTATAAGGTCCATCAGGCGCTGCTTGAATTCTGTGGCAGCGGCACGCGAGAATGTGAGCATAAGCAGCTGCTCATGCTTCACGTCCTCGAGCAGCAGCAGCGAGGCAAGCTTATGCACAAGCACTCTTGTCTTGCCACTGCCAGGACCGGCTGCCACGACAATGCTGTGCGACTCCTGGTCGGCGATTATCTCCTTCTGCTGGGCAGAGAGCTGCCCGAAGAGACTGCGGTATTTGGCAGGAGTGAGATTGCGGTTGATTTCTTCAACACGCTCCCCTTTGAAGTATTTGCCTATGAACAGCTTGTAATCCATCTGGAAATAGTCGTGGACATACTGCAGGGCAGCGTCGTAGTTGCTCACCATGAGGTTGGCGTATTCGCCGACGATATGTATCTGCTGCATCTTCTGTTTGTAGAATTCATTCAGTGTGCGATAGTCGTCCTGCTTATACCGCAATCTGTTGTCCTTCAGGCGGCGGATGTCCATGGCATTGTAAAGCACAAGAAATCCTCCCTCGAGTTTCAGCGCGCCAATCTTCGAGAGGTACAAAAGAGCCTCCTCGACATCCTCCAACTGCAAGTCGGCACAACCGGCAAACAGCGACACGCCTTCCTGTTTCATATCATTGAGAAGCTCCACTACCGAGAACTGCACAGCTCCGTTCTGCTTAGCCTCATCGTCCATGCTGTCGGCCATACGATAGAGCCAGCCCACAACAAAACGGCAGATGTCCAGACGCTTTTCAAAGCGACGCAACGTCGACTCCATGTCGGTTTGCCGCCTTACGACAATATTGCGCGACATATCCTCCCGTTTGCTTGTATAGCCTTTCACGGCGAGAAAATACAGCAATGTGCGGATGTTCTTTTCGGTTGAATCGTCGAGTCCGTCGCGCACGGCATTGTCGTTGAGTTGCTTGTAGGATATACGCAGCGAGTCGTCGGGAATATTTTTTATTATGTACTCCTCAAGCTTCGCGAAGTATTCAAGCATCTGCTTGGCCTTGCGTTCAGAGCCTATGTCTTGCATGAACGCAGATATGTCCTTGCTGTCGGCGAGTATCCCCTCCTGGCGCATGCGCTCCACAGCCGACACAATCTCCTTCTTGTTCATTCCGAGTATGTCGGCAAGATAGTCGATGCGCGATTCTGCCTCGGAGTCTTGCGCCTTGGAAATGTGCTTCTGCGAGATAAGCGACTTTATTATGCGCACGGCCTTCTCCACCTCTTCTTTCTCAAACAGCGATGAAGCCGTAATGCGCTGGCGGGCCTCGTCCATGTTCCTCACAGTGATGCCTGTGGCATAAACATGAGGCACATTGTTGCCACGCTCTATATAGCCGCTCTGTTCAAGAGCCGACAAGGCGGTGCGCACACGTGTCTCGATGTCGGACACGGAGTCGTCCCAACCGGCTTGACGGGCTATCTCGAGTGCCGAGCAGCATACGCGCTGACGCTGGCGGGTGAAACTCTTAACTGCCTGCCACACTTTCTGTATCTCACTAAGGCTCAACTTTGTCTGATTGAGCAGAATGAAATGCTTGTCGAGGTCGTTGTCGCTGTAAAGCACAAAACATTGGGCTGTAAGATTGGGGTCGCGTCCTGCACGTCCTGCCTCCTGCACATAGTTTTCGAGCGAATCGGAGATGTCGTAGTGAACCACAAGTCCCACGTCGCTCTTGTCCACACCCATGCCGAAAGCCGATGTAGCCACGATTATGTCCACATTGCCCGACATGAACTCGTCCTGATTTTTTATCTTCTCGTCGGAATCCATCTTGCCATTAAACGGAAGAGCCTTCATGCCGTCACGCGTAAGCTTCGCTGCCAACTCGCGTGTGCGTTTTGTGCGCGACACATATATGATTGTGGGGCATGACGCCATCCTCACGAGTTCGCGCAACTGGGAGTACTTCTCCTCGTCGGTGTCGACATGAATAACCTTGTAGCGCAGATTCTTTCTTGAGGCCGACGATGCAAAGAGTTGCAGGTCGATGCCGAGCCAATGCTTGAAATAATCGCAAACACTACTGTCCACGAAAATCTTTTAACAATCTCTTGAAACTCCTTTAAATACAAGCTTATAGGAGATAAAATAG
>CAKQFF010000225.1 GCA_934230685.1 uncultured Prevotella sp.
ACCTACATTCATGTCGACAATTCGTCTGACGCACAGGAGAAGCTCAACTCCGAGCTGTCGAAGCTCCAGAAGGGCGAGACCCAGAGTGTGGTTTACAGCGAGTATGCCGAGCAGTTCCAGGCTTTCTGCATTCTTATTATCTTGCTGCTTATCGCTGAGGCTTGTCTTCTTGAGGCGAAGAATCCGCTGTTCAGAAATGTGAGACTATTTAAGAAAAAGAGACTATGAAGAAATTATTGTTTATATTTCTGCTTGCCGTATACGCTCTCGCAGGCTTTGCACAGGCCGACCGCCAATACATACGCTCAGGCAATAAGTTCTATCGCCAACAGAACTTTGTGAAGGCTGAGGCTGAATACCGCAAGTCGCTATCGGCCAATCCCGAGAATCCGCAGGCACTCTACAACCTTGGTTGTGCCTTGCTCATGCAGAAGAAGGATTCGGTGGCTGTGCAGCAGTTTCAGAAGGCGGCACAGCTCGAGAAAAGTCCCATGCGCAAGGCTAAGGTCTACCACAACATAGGCTTTGCCTGTCAGAGCCACAAGCTCTACGGCGACGCGATAAACGCCTACAAGGAGAGTCTGCGCAACAATCCTTCCGATAATGAGACTCGATATAATCTTGCCCTCTGCAAAAGGCTGAACAAGCAGCAGCAGCAACAGCAGAAGAAGCAGCAGGACAAGAAAAACGACGACAAGAACGGTAAGGACAAGAAGGAGCAGGACAGCAAGGACAAGCAGAACAAGCAAGATCCTAACCAGAAGCAGCAGAAACAACAGGAGAAGATGAGCCGCGACAATGCCGAACAGCTCCTCAACGCTGCCATGCAGGACGAGCAAGCCACACAGCGACGCGTGAAGGACGCCATGCGCCAGAACCGCTCGCGCAAGCTTGAAAAGAACTGGTAATTATTATTTATATATTCACACAGATAATGAAGAAGATACACTTTTTGATGCTCGTTCTCATGCTGGGTGCGTTGGTTGCCAATGCACAGGGCATACGTGTTTCGGCACCATCACATGTGGCTGTGGGCGAGAATTTCCGCGTCTCTTACACCATCAACACTCAGAATGTTGACGAGTTCAGAGCTGGCAATGTGCCGTCGGGACTCGAGGTGATAGCCGGTCCGTATACCTCGCAGCAGTCGAGCTACCAGTTTGTCAATGGCCATACGAGTAGTTCGTCGATGATAACCTATACTTATACGCTCTATGCCGATAAGGCTGGAACGTATACTATCCCCGCTGCCCATGCCAAGGTAGGCGGCAGACCTGTTGCCTCACAAGCTGTGCGCATTACGGTGTCGGGTTCGGCACGTCGTGGAGCAGGTGGTGCGCCACAGATGCACGATGACGACGAGCCACAGGCAAGCCGTCCAAGCAGCGGCAGGATTTCTGCTGGCGACCTTTTTGTCAAGGTGAGTGCCAACAAGCGCCGTGTGCATGAGCAGGAGCCTGTGTTGCTTACATATAAGGTTTACACGCTTGTCGACCTCACGTCGCTCGACGGCAAAATGCCCGACCTTACAGGATTCCACACCCAGGAAGTGCCGTTGCCACAGCAGAAGAGTTTCCATCTTGAGAAACTCAATGGCAAGAACTACCGTTGCGTGACATGGAGCCAGTATGTCATGTTCCCGCAGATGACTGGCAAACTGTCTATCCCGAGCATTACGTTCAAGGGCATTGTGGTTCAGCAGAACCGTTCGGTCGACCCGTTTGAGGCTTTCTTCAATGGTGGCTCTGGCTATGTTGAGGTGAAGCGCAACATTGTGGCTCCGGGACTTGATATTCAGGTGGATCCTCTTCCAGCGAAGCCTGCCGGATTCTCGGGTGGAGTGGGCAAGTTCTCTATCTCGGCACAGTTCACCAAGCCTACGGTCAAGGAGGGCGACCCTCTCACTCTGCGTGTGGTTGTGGGAGGCATCGGCAACCTGAAGCTCGTGAAGCAGCCAGTTGTTGATTTCCCTAAGAACTTCGAGAAGTACGACCCTAAGGTTACCGACCAGACTAAGCTCACAGCCAATGGCATTGAGGGCAACATGGTGTTCGACTATCTCGTAGTGCCCCGCAACCAGGGCGAATACACCATCCCTGCCGTGTCGCTCGTCTACTACGACACTCAGGCCGAAGCCTACAAGACCATCAAGACCCAGCCTCTGACTATTAAGGTGGAGAAGGGCGACGGTCAGCGCTCAAGTGTGGCTGACTATTCCGACGCCAAGGACACCGACATAAAGTCGATAAAGGAAGGTGCGGCAGAATACGTTGACACCAAGAATATATTCTTAGCTTCAATCAGCTATTGGGCTACAATCCTTGTGT
>CAKQFF010000226.1 GCA_934230685.1 uncultured Prevotella sp.
GAGCTACCTCTATGCCCCACTCGCCCACAAGCTGGGTCTCTACAAGCTGAAGAGCGAGCTCGAGGACCTGAGCCTTAAGTATCTGGAGCACGACGCCTACTACATGATCAAGGACAACCTCAACGCCACGAAGAAGTCGCGCGACGCCTACATCGAGAAGTTCATCAAGCCTATCGACGAGAAGCTCCGGCAGATGGGCGTGAAGTGCCACATCAAGGGCCGCACCAAGAGCATCCACTCCATCTGGCAGAAGATGAAGAAGCAGCAATGCGGATTCAATGGCATCTACGACCTCTTTGCCATCCGCATCATCATCGACTCGTCCATCGACCAGGAGAAGATGCTCTGCTGGCAGACCTACTCGCTCATCACCGACATGTATCAGCCCAATCCCAAGCGTCTGCGCGACTGGCTCTCTGTGCCTAAGTCCAACGGCTACGAGAGTCTGCACATCACCGTGCTCGGACCCGAGAACAAGTGGGTGGAGGTGCAGATCCGCACCGAGCGCATGGACGAGATTGCCGAGCGCGGACTGGCCGCCCACTGGCGCTACAAGGGCATCAAGGGCGAGACGGGGCTCGACGAGTGGCTCAACAACATACGCACGGCGCTGGAGAACAGCGACAACATGCAGCTCATGGACCAGTTCAAGATGGACCTCTACGAGGACGAGGTGTTTGTCTTTACGCCCAAGGGCGACCTGCTGAAGTTCCCCAAGGGTGCCACGGTGCTCGACTTTGCCTACCACATCCATTCGGGTGTGGGCAACAAGTGTGTGGGTGGCAAAATCAACGGCAGGAATGTGCCTATCCGCGAGACCCTGCATTCGGGCGACACGGTGGAAATCCTAACCCAGAGCAACCAGACCCCTAAGCGCGACTGGCTGAACATCGTGCAGACCTCGCGCGGCAAGGCCAAGGTGCGCCAGGCCATCAAGGAGCTGCAGGTGAAGGACAGCCTCTTTGCCAAGGAGATGATTGAGCGCAAGTTCCGCAACCGCAAGGTGGACATCGAGGAGAGCGTAATGTCGCAGCTCATCAAGCGCATGGGATTCAAGGAGACTTCGGACTTCTACAAGCAGCTTGTCGACAACAAGCTCGACGCCAACGACGTGGTTGACAAGTACATAGAGCTGCGCGACCACGACGTCAACCAGAAGATGGCGGGCGTAGTGAGGTCGGCCGAGGAGTTCTCCTTCGACCAGCAGACTGATTCTGCCACCAGCTACCGCAGCGTGGGCAGCGACGACGAACTCGTGATCGACCAGAACCTCAAGGGCGTGGACTACTCGCTCGCCCAATGCTGCCATCCTATCTACGGCGACCCTATCTTCGGCTTCGTCACAGTTTCGGGCGGCATCAAGATTCATTGCCAGAACTGCCCCAACGCCCCTGAGCTGCGCAAGCGCTTCGGCTACCGCATCGTGAAGGCCCGCTGGAGCGGCAAGGGACAGTCGCAATACAGCATCACCCTGCGCATCGTGGGCAACGACGACCTGGGCATCATCAACAACATCACGAGCATCATCTCCAAGGAGGAGAAGATTCTGATGAAGTCGATCAACATCGACAGCCACGACGGCCTGTTCAGCGGCAATCTGAATGTGCTTGTCGAGGACACCTCAAAGCTGGAGTCGCTGCTCAAGAAGCTGCGCACGGTGAGAGGAGTGAAGTCGGTGACGAGAATCTAATCCCCCTCCACAGTGGGATTCAACCTGTTTCAGAAAAACTCCGAGAGTGTCAACGGCATTTCCTGTACCATTCCATCAGACTTGCCCTTGACACTCCCATCCCCACCATGGCATCCAGGTCCTCGCGTGCATCCTTCTTACGCTTCATCATCAGGCGCACATTGGCGCGGTTGAGTCGGTAGTCGGTGTTCGTGGGGTCGAGGGCTATGGCCTTGCTGTAGTCGAATTCGGCTGGGGCGAACATCTTCCGCTCCACCTCCATGCCTCCGCGTGCCGCGTAGGCCACGGCGCTGTCGGGAAATTGTGCCACGAGCAGATTGATCTGGTTCATCGCCTCGGTATAGCGGCAGTCCTTGTTGTTGAGCAGCGCCAATCCGAGCTTAGCCTCGAAGTTGTTGGGAGCCATGGCGAGCAGCCGCTCATAGTCGAGACGCGCAAACCCATACCGCTTCTGCTTCTCGTTGACGAAGGCGCGGTAGAACAGGGCCGCCACATTCTGCGGATTGCGGTCGAGCACATAGTCGTATTCGTCGCGTGCATACTGCCATTGCTCCAGCTGCACGTTCCATGATGCCTTGCGCAGGCGAAGGTCGAGCGAGTCGGGGTGGAACGATAGCTCCTGCGACGCTGCCG
>CAKQFF010000227.1 GCA_934230685.1 uncultured Prevotella sp.
ACTACAAGCTCATGATAGCCCAATATTCCTCCAACGAGCCTATCCTGGCAGATGACAAGGACTATATGCTTTGGCAGTATACCGGTAAGGGACATATCGACGGCATAAAGGGTTATGTCGACAAGAGCAGGTTTATGGGTCAGCATGGTTTGCGCGAGCTGCGCTACCGTAGAGACCGTAGAGAACATAGACATTAGAAATATGGCATTTGCCTAAAGACAAAATTGATAATTTAATAATTTAATAATCATAAGTAATAAGAATTATGGCAATAATAAGATGCCCGGAGTGTGGCCATGAAATTAGCGACAAAGCTCCATTCTGCCCATCCTGTGGCGTGGCAATAGCCGGAAAGGTGACAGTGTGCCCAGAGTGCGGCAAAGTGTATTTCTCAGAATTGAGCGAGTGTCCGCAATGCCACCATAAGACTGAGACAGCAAAGCCGGCAGAACAAAAGACAGAAACTCAGGAAACTGCGATTCAGGAAACTGCGATTCAGGAAACTGCAAACAAGGAAGCTAATGCTCAACCTAACGCCAACTCAGAGCAGAATGCTCCTGCAGAGGCTGACAATGCTTCTTCGGCAAGCAACGACGTGGATTCATCCCACAATTCCTCGCGCAATAACAAGATAATAATAATAGTTGCAGTAGTGGTTACGCTGATTATGGCAGGCATTTGCTACTACTTCTATCACAGCGCCCAGGTCGACAGCGAGCGTCAAGCCTACGAGTACGCCATGTCGAGCAAGGATCCTCAGGTTCTGCAGCGTTATCTCGACAATTATGCCGATGCCCCCGAGGAGCACCGTGACTCAATACAGGCTCATCTGGCGCTTCTCAACCAGCTCGACCAGGATTGGACCAACGCTGTAGTTAGCGGCTCCAAGAGTGCGTTGCAGCAGTATCTTGAGCAGCACCCCGACTCGCCTTATAAGTTGATAGCTTTACACAAGATCGACTCTATCGACTGGACCATGGCTCAGCAGTCGAACACGGTGGAGGCTGTAGAGGCTTATCTCGAGCAGCATCCTGACGGCGAACATGTGGCCGATGCTCAGGACTTCATCAAGACACTCAACTCAAAGAGTATTCAGCCAGAGGAGAAGCAGATGGTGGTGAGCTTGCTCAACAGCTTCCTTCAGAGCCTTAACAACCGCGACGAGGACGCCATCACAAGTCTTGTGAATCCGCTTCTCAACAGTTTCCTTGGCAAGAGCAATGCCACACGAGGCGATGTGGTCACCTTCATGCACAAGATCTACAAGGATAATGTGGCATCGATGAAGTGGGAGTCGGTGGGCGACTATTCCATATCAAAGAAGGAAGTGGGCGACCAGGAGTTCAACTACACAGTGGCTTTCTCGGCTGTGCAGAGCGTTACTACAACCGACAACACTACTTCGGACGTTAAGTACAAGATAAACGCTACAATCAATAATGAGGGCAGAATCTCTGACTTCAATATGGTGAAAATACTTGAGTAGCTTAGTTGACCACAATACTCAATAAGCAAAATCGGCAGCAAACTTGAATTTGTTGCCGATTTTTGTTTCACATCCACTTATTTCTTGCATCCACTTTGGATTCACTTCCGTTTTCTTTTTCATTGCCGAATCATCAATCACCCCGTTAATACATTTCATCCAAACAAAACAAATAATAACATTAAATATAATTAGTAATATGATTGGACGTATACATTCATTTGAGTCCTTCGGTACGGTCGACGGTCCCGGAGTACGTTTCGTGGCCTTCATGCAGGGTTGTCCCTTGCGTTGTCAGTTCTGCCACAACCCCGACACGTGGAATCCCAAGGGCTATTGCCAGTACGAGCTGTCGCCTGAGCAGTTGCGCGACGAGGTGGTGCGCTATCGCTCGTTCATCAAGAATGGGGGAGTGACGGTGTCGGGTGGCGAACCGTTGCTTCAGGCCGACTTCGTGGCCGAGTTCTTCCGTCTTTGCCACGAGGAGGGTTTCCACACGGCTCTCGACACGAGTGGCGTGCTCTGTACCGAACGTGCGCTCAGCGTGCTCAACCACACCGACCTTGTGCTTCTCGACATCAAGACAATGGACAAGGAGCTGTATCCGCGCCTCACGGGCGTTGAGCAAGCCAACAACCTTGCCTTCCTCGACATTCTTGAGGAGCGTGGCATAAAGACATGGATTCGCCATGTGGTGGTGCCTGGCTTGACCGACAACGACGAATGGCTCACACGCTTGGGTGAGCATGTGGCAAAATACAAGTGCGTGGAGAAAATAGAGATTCTGCCTTATCATACGT
>CAKQFF010000228.1 GCA_934230685.1 uncultured Prevotella sp.
GGGTCTTCCAGCGCTGTGCCGTAGGTGGTGTCCGCCTGCTTCACCTTCAGGCTGGTGATGTCGACGGTCTTGTTGGTGAGGGTGATGTCCAGCGTCTTGCTGGCGGTGCTGCCCCGGGTGCTGCAGGTGGCGATCAGCTTGATGGTTCCGGACTCTGCGGTCTTTTCCACTTTCAGGGTAGCAATGCCGGCCTTCGGGCCGGTAGTCGGGGCATCCAGCTCCACGCCGGTATAAGCCTTATCCAGCTTCCAGAAAACCATCCCGGATGTAAGCTTGCCGTACTGGTCATAGACCTTGGCAGTGTAGTCCACATTTTTCGTGACGGTGCCGGTGGGAATAGTGATGATGGTTTCCGGGGCCTCGCCCACCTGATCGCAAATCTCCACAAAGGTGTCCTTTGATTCCGATCTGTGAAGGGTTATTGACAGTTTGTTATTACTCTTAATGCCCTCGCACGTGGCGGTAACGTATACTGTGATGTCCGGCGCCTCGTTGCTAATGGCGAGCTTGCCGGTATTATCGATGCTCACGCCGGTGACAGGCTTACCGGCGGCGTCGGCGACATTCCAGGTAAGCGTCTGCCCGGTCATCTCTTGTCCATACTGGTCATCCACCTCATATGAGATTGTCTCATATGAATAGTTCGGTGTGCCGGGTTCAATCACCTCGGGGACCGGCCTGTGCCAATACAATATGGGCAGGTACACAGCTGTCACCTTGCTCGTCTCGCGGGTGATGGTGTAGGTCACCGGGTCGGATTTCAGTGTAGTGCCGGCCAGTTTAGCCACGACCTTTACCTCTCCGGCCTGAGCATTTCGATATACACTGATTTTCCCGTCAGAGCTTTTCACCGACACGCCGGCAGGCTCTCCGCCCACGATCTCATAGTAGATAAAGTATGGGAATGGGACGGGCGTGGGCTTGCCGTTCTGGTCATGGAGGACGGCGGTGGGCAGATCGATTTCGTTAGGAGTACCCGGCGTTTTGGAAACCGCCACGGTGGTAGAGGCCGGAGGCGTGAGAACGATGGCGCTCGGAACCGTGGGCTCGCTGGTGATGGTGACATCCACCTGCCCGGTGGGCAGAGTGACGGACGGATCGTCGATCTCCAGGCCGGAAAGGCCGAAGGTCTTGGTGCTGCCGGCCACGCCGGCCTTTACGGTGAAGCTGGCCTTCAAGGCGACCGTCCTGGTGGCGTCAAACGAGGCAGCAGTAGAGCCCTCCGCCGAGATACGCACAATGTTGCTGCCGAAGGTCTCCACCTTGCCGTTGTTCAGCTCCGCGAAAATATTGGGGGCTTTGCCATCATTATTGTAGGTGAAGTAGGTGTCGTCAAAATTCAGGTCAAACTGAAGCCTTTTGGTGGAGGCGACCTTCGGAAGCTTCACGGTGACCGTCACCACGTCTCCCGCGTACAGCGTGGACAGTGTCCTGCCCTCAGGAGGCTTCACGTCCACGGTCATGGCTCCCGCCGCGAGTGCTGTCGTCGGCACAAGGGTCAACAGCATCATCAGCGTGAGAAAAACAGATAGCAATCTTTTCTTCATAACAAACTCCTTTTATTATTTTGGTTTTGCGGGTATAGGTTAGAAGCAGAGATTCAGGCAGGCAAGGACGTCATCCACATCCACCACTCCGTTCTCGTCCAGGTCACCCAATTGTTGCCGCGGCGGGTTTTCCCGCCGGCTTCATGGTCTCTGCCGTCTCTCGCAGCCACGCCCTCGCCTGCCGGTCTGTCAGATCCCCCAGGCAATAGCCGTCGATGAGCTTCAGCTCCACGGCTTTTTCCAGCGCGGCCAGCTTCTCCGGGTGTCCGTCCTCACTGACGAGATAGACGCGGCAATTCGGCAGTCTCCGCCGCACCTCGATGGCGATGTCGCAGCGGGCGGAAACGTCCTTGTCCTCCACTCCCTCGGTGAAGTCGGTCTCCAGCAGCAGGAGATCCGCCTGCTCCGCCGCGCACTGCCACACCACATCGGCATAATCGTCCGAGAGGATGCCCAGCGTCTTACAGCCGCCCAGCTCCTTCAGCCAATCCGCCGCGCGGCGGGTCATGGCGGGCGAGGAAAAGCAGACCGCCGCCTTCGGCAGGGGCGGCTCCCGCTTACGAAAGAGGCTCATACCGCCGCCTCCTCCTTGGGCAGCCGCGCCCCGCACTCGGGGCAATACCGCGCCACATCGGTGACTGCCACGCCGCATTTGGGGCAGCAGCGGTGGCGGGAACGGTAGAGGTCATAGAGGGTCATCTCCGGCAGACGCGCGCCGCAGTCGGCGCAGT
>CAKQFF010000229.1 GCA_934230685.1 uncultured Prevotella sp.
GAAGAAGGATCCCAACGGCAAGAAGCTCACCGCCGCCGAGCAGATCAAGTTCCTTGAGGATCTTATCACCAAATATCCTATCGACTCCATCGAGGACGGTCTCGACGAGAACGACTGGGACAACTGGGTGAAGCTTACAGCTGCCATCGGCGACCGCTGCCAGCTTGTGGGCGACGACCTCTTCGTCACCAACGTCAAGTTCCTTGAGAAGGGCATCAAGCTTGGTGCCGCCAACTCTATCCTTATCAAGGTCAACCAGATTGGCTCGCTCACCGAGACTCTCGACGCTATCGAAATGGCTCACCGTCACGGCTACACCACCGTCACCTCCCACCGTTCGGGCGAGACCGAGGACACCACCATCGCCGACATCGCCGTGGCTACCAACTCCGGTCAGATCAAGACTGGCTCAATGAGCCGCACCGACCGTATGGCTAAGTACAACCAGCTTATCCGCATCGAGGAGCAGTTGGGCAGCACCGCCGCCTACGGCTACACTAAGTTGAAGTAGGGGAGCGCATCTTCCCAACTGAAACTAATTGTCTTCTACCATGACAACGCATATCTATTTTTTTTGAATAAATCTTATCGAATATAAGGGCATGCACAGCCGTGAGGTTGTGCATGCCTGTTTTTTATATGACCAAATGACAACGACATATTGACAATTTTATTGAAATTTCTCTCCTTTCTATACTTCTATGTTTAATAATATTGCTATTTTTGTAGTTCCATAAAGAAAACTGTTAATACCAACCTTTACTACTATGTCATTTTGGAACATAATTAAAGACATGATAAGCGCGAGCAACGTGCCAGACACCATAAGCAACGACATTACGCCCCAAGAGTGTGATGCCGATAACTATGCCTTTGTGGATGTGGAGGTTGGGATGAAGGACAATAAGATTCACGACATCGGAGCCTTGCGCCATGACGGGGCAACGTTTCATTTTAATTCCAAGGCGAGATTGTTGGATTTCTTGAGTGGTGTGGATTATGTGTGTGGACACAACATCGTGCATCATGATGCGAGATATCTGTTAGGCGACGAATGTGCACAATGGGTTCTTGTTGACACCCTGTATATGTCGCCACTTTTGTTCCCCGAACGGCCTTATCACAGACTTGTTAAGGACGACAAACTGATGTGTGACGAGATAAACAATCCCGTTAACGATTGTGAGAAAGCCAAGCAACTTCTTTTCGACGAGATAACCCATTGGCGTGGCTTGCCTGAGCGCCGCCAAATCATCTTCGCCACGCTGCTCACTGGCATCAAGGAGTTTGACGGATTTTTGCAGATGGTCGAGGCAGAAGCCAGCGCAACAGAGTCTGTAGCTCAACTGATACAAGCCGAATATGAAGGCAAGATATGCGCCAATGCCGACATTCAGATGCTGGCAGACAGATATCCATGTGCCTTGGCATACGCCTTGGCCTTGATCGACACGGCCGACCAACGGTCGGTCACTCCCCCGTGGGTTCTCTACAACTATCCCGAGGTGGAGCACGTAATACGATTGCTCAGGCATACCCGCTGCAAAGAGGGATGCGAATACTGCAACCGTCAGCTCGACGCGCGATACAATCTAAAGCGATTCTTCGGATACGACTCATTCCGCACCTACGATGGAGAGCCTTTGCAGGAGAATGCCGCTAATGCTGCAATTGATGGCAAGTCGCTGTTGGCAATATTCCCGACAGGTGGAGGCAAGTCGCTCACATTCCAGTTGCCGGCACTTATAGAGGGAAGTACTCTGCATGGACTTACCGTCGTAATATCGCCATTGCAGTCGCTTATGAAGGACCAGGTGGACAATCTTGCCGACCGTGGCATAACCGACGCTGTGACCATAAACGGATTGCTCGACCCCATATCACGCTCGTTGGCCATTGAGCGAGTGCAGAGTGGCGACGCCTCTTTGTTGTACATCGCCCCAGAGATGCTGCGCTCTAAGACCATAGAGAAGATATTGATGGCTCGCCACGTTGTGCGGTTCGTCATCGACGAGGCTCATTGTTTCTCGGCTTGGGGTCAGGATTTTCGTGTTGACTATCTATATATAGGCAAGTTTATCAAGGAGTATCAGGAGCGCAAGGGTAATGGCACCCGTGTGCCTGTGTCGTGCTTCACGGCAACGGCCAAACAGAAGGTTGTTCAAGACATTTGCGATTCACTACTGTCCACGAAAATCCTTTAACATTTCAAAAAGTAACAAATTGATAGTTACCCATCAAAATTAAGGCAG
>CAKQFF010000230.1 GCA_934230685.1 uncultured Prevotella sp.
CATACGAGTTGCACGACTTCTTCCTCTACCACTTCCTGCGCTTTGGCTACCGCCCCTCCAAACTCTTTATGCTTGCACGCCACGCCTTCGACGCTACCGTCTATAGCGACGACGTGATAAAGCTTTGGCTCCGCACTTTCCTTCGCCGCTTCTTCCAGCAGCAGTTCAAGCGCTCTTGTATGCCTGATGGTCCTAAGGTGGGTAGTGTTTCTCTCTCGCCGCGTGGCGACTGGCGAATGCCTACCGATGCCATGAGCACGGCATGGCTTGCGGAGTGTGACACTCTATAGTAGATTAAAAAAGTATGTATGACACCTAACACAAAGGAAAAAGTCAATCACGTGCCAGCCTATCTCGACAAGATTTCGCGTGAGACTTTTGACAAACTCAAGGAGCAGATACTCCATGCTGTTGTGGTGGAGAAACGCTATCGCGACCGCTTCTTCACAGCCAAGAAGCTCGCTGAGCTTCTTCACACCAACTCGCGCTATATTTCTATAGTGCTTAGTGTGCGCTATCATGCCAATTTCTCCCAGTTTGTCAATCGTCTGCGCATAGAGGAGGCCATGGCGTTGCTCCAAGACTCACGCTATGCCAACTTGCGCATAGATGAAATATCCGACATGGTAGGTTTTTCCAACCGTCAGACATTCTATCGCGCTTTCTGTCAGATTGCAAATAAAACACCAAGAGAATATCAAGAGTCTCTTGGTGTTGACAAATAAAGCTGTCAAAAAATGTTGGCAGATAATATTGCTGGCAAAAGATAATAATCAACAATAATGTTTTTATGACCGACAATTTCAAATTTACTGATGAGCGTTTTGCCGACATACAGATGCTTCGCTATCGTCTCGACGATTTCGACAGTCTCACGCTCAACCAGAAATTATATATCTATTATCTCTCTGAGGCTACTCTTTGTGGCCGCGACATCACCACCGACCAGTTTGGCCGTTACAATCTGCGCATACGCCGCACTCTTGAGTCTGTGTATGTGAATTATCGTGGCGAGCGCGACTGCAACGAGTTCCGTGTCTTGACTGAATATCTCAAGCGCGTGTGGTTCTCCAATGGCATCCATCATCATTACGGTTGCGAGAAGTTCAAGCCTGAGTTCAGCAAAGAGTATTTCCGCACTGTGGTTCTTGCTGTTGCCCACGATATGGTGTTGGATGCTCAAGTTGAGGAGCATCTTCAGTTGCCGCTTGCAGGCTACAATGACGTGGAGGCTTTGCTCGACGACATCTGTCCCGTAATATTCAATCCCGAGGTAATGGCAAAGCGCGTGAATCAGAAGGCTGGCGACGACCTTGTTCTCACCTCCGCTTGCAACTATTACGACGGACTCACCCAGAAAGAGGTGGAGGCTTTCTATGCCAAGATGCGTAAGGACGATGCTGCCAATGCTGATACTCCTATTTCCTATGGTCTCAACTCCACATTGCGCAAGGCGGCTGATGGCAGTATTAAGGAGGATATATGGCATGAGGGCGGACTCTATGGCTCTGCCATTAAGCACATCGTTTATTGGCTTGGCAAGGCTGCTGAGGTGGCAGAGAATGAACGTCAGAAGGAGATAATCAACTTGCTTATTGAATATTACCGCACGGGCAATCTCCACACCTTCGACCAGTACTCAATAGAGTGGCTGAAGGAACATGAGGGTCGTGTGGATTTCATTAATGGTTTCATCGAGGTGTACGGCGATCCTCTCGGACTGAAAGCCTCATGGGAAGGCATTGTCCACTACAAGGATCTCGTTGCCACACGCCGCACGCAGACTCTCTCGCAGAATGCGCAATGGTTTGAGGACCATTCTCCCGTCGACCCTCGTTTCCGTAAACCGCAAGTGGTTGGAGTCACAGCCAATGTTGTGTGTGCTGCAATGCTTGGTGGCGATGAGTATCCATCCACAGCCATTGGTATCAACCTGCCCAATGCCGACTGGATACGTGCCCGCTACGGTTCCAAGAGCATTACTATTGGCAATCTTACCCATGCCTACAATCAGGCTGCCCGTGGCAATGGCTTCGCTCAGGAGTTTGTTATTGACGATGCCACATGCGATATGATTGACAAGTGGGGTGATGTTTGCGACGACCTCCACACCGACCTTCACGAGTGTCTCGGTCATGGTTCGGGTCAGCTTCTCCCGGGTGTTTCGGCAGACGCGCTCGGCTCTTATGGCTCGACAATAGAGGAGGCGCGTGCCGACCTCTTCGGATTGTACTATAT
>CAKQFF010000231.1 GCA_934230685.1 uncultured Prevotella sp.
ATACTGCTCAACTTTAATAATATTAATATTCGAATTCACCATATTCCGACTTGATGAGCAGCGAGCGCTTGCCTTCCTCGATGTGTCCCACAATCTGTGCGTCGATGTTGAAGCTCTTGCTAATCTCGATAACTTTCTCGGCAACCTCAGGACGCACGTAAATCTCCATACGGTGACCCATGTTGAACACCTTGTACATTTCCTTCCAGTCGGTCTGGCTCTGCTCCTGGATGGCGCGGAAGAGTGGAGGAACCGGGAACATGTTGTCCTTGACTACTCGGCAGTTGTCGCCTACGAAATGCAGAACCTTAGTTTGGGCACCACCAGTACAATGTACCATACCGTGGATTTCTGGACGCAGTTCGTCGAGCAAGCGCTTGATAACAGGAGCATAAGTACGTGTCGGCGAAAGCACGAGCTTGCCTGCGTTTACTGGAGCACCCTCAACTGCATCGTCAAGACGATAGCCGCCACTGTAGACAAGTTCGTCGGGCACAGCGTGATCGTAGCTCTCTGGGTATTTCTCGGCAAGATATTTTGCGAACACGTCGTGGCGAGCACTTGTCAGTCCGTTAGAGCCCATACCACCATTGTATTCCTTCTCGTATGTGGCCTGTCCGAATGATGCAAGACCCACAATAACGTCGCCCGGGCGGATATTGGCATTGTCGATAACGTCCTTGCGCTTCATGCGGCAAGTCACGGTAGAGTCAACAATGATTGTGCGCACAAGGTCGCCAACGTCGGCTGTCTCACCGCCTGTGGCGTAAACGCCAACGCCCATCTTTCTAAGGTCGGCAAGCAATTCGTCTGTACCGTTGATTACGGCAGAGATAACCTCGCCAGGGATGAGCATCTTGTTGCGGCCAATAGTGCTTGACACGAGAATGTTGTCTACGGCACCCACGCAAAGAAGGTCGTCGGTGTTCATGACGATAGCATCCTGAGCCACACCCTTCCATACGCTGATGTCGCCAGTTTCCTTCCAGTAAAGATAGGCGAGCGACGATTTTGTGCCAGCGCCGTCAGCGTGCATAATGTTGCAGTACTCAGGGTCGCCACCGAGGATGTCGGGGATGATTTTGCAGAAAGCCTGCGGATAAAGGCCTTTGTCGATGTTCTTGATGGCGTTGTGTACGTCTTCTTTAGCTGCGCTTACACCGCGCATCATGTATCTGTTGGATTTGTCCATTATATTGTGGTATTTATATTTATTTTCAATTTAAAGTTGTTCCTCTCCATTCCAGAAATCCCAGCTTGCAAATGCCTGAAGCAGCAGCATCTCAAGTCCGTTTTTGGTGCTTGCTCCATATTTTGCGCCCTTCTTCAGGAAGAGGGTTTCATCGGGATTATAGATAAGGTCGTAGAGTATAGTATGGCTGTCCATTGCCTCGTAAGGCAGGTTGGGACATGTGTCGGCTTTGGGATACATGCCGAGTGGGGTGCAGTTGACTATAACGTTGTAGTCTTTGACAATCTGTGGAGTGACTTCCTCATAGGTTATGCAGCCTTCTTTCTTGTTGCGGCTTACAAAGAGGGTTTCAAGTCCGAGCGATTTCAGTCCGTACTCTATGGCACGCGAGGCTCCTCCAGTGCCAAGGATAAGTGCTTTCTTGTGGATTTTCTCAAGCATAGGCTCAATGCTTCGTGTGAAACCAATCACGTCGCTGTTGAATCCTTTGAGGATAATATTCTTGCCCTTGTGGGTGATTCTAATAACATTCACCGCACCAATCGCCCTTGCCTCGGGACTAAGCTCATCGAGATAGCTAATCACCTTCTGCTTGTAGGGTATTGTTACGTTAAGACCTTTGAGTTCAGGGTTTGAGGCAAGCACCTCAGGAAGGTCTTCAATCTGTGGAATCTCAAAATTGATGTAACGTGCGTTGACACCCTCGTTGGCAAATTTCTCGTTGAAGAAACCTACCGAGAACGAGTGTCCCAGCGGATAGCCGATTAATCCATACTTATCCATAGTTGTAATGTTTAAATTCTTGTGACTGGAAAGCTTCGATAATTACTTCGTAGCGAAATACATAGTGCAGATACCGAATGTCAGCCTTTTGAACGAGGCTTTTTCAAATCCTGCCTTCTTGAGAATTTCCACCATTCTTTCTCCTTGTGGAAATGCTTCGATTGTCGCTGTGAGATATGAGTAGGCGGTTTGGTCGCCTGAGATAAGTCTGCCGTAGATAGGCAATACTGTATGTGAGTAGACCTTGAAC
>CAKQFF010000232.1 GCA_934230685.1 uncultured Prevotella sp.
TACTTGAACGGCATGGAATCCGTGTTCGACATCGACTACAACAAGCCTCATTACCGTGGCAAATATTATACGGATTCCTGGCGCGGAAAGTTCGGTTTCCTGTATGATCCGGCGAATTGGGGACTGCATGTGTCTGCGGACTATAACGGGTCCCGTGGCTCCGGCCGTGAACTTGTCCAGTATTTCAATTCTTCGTCAGATGTCAATGCATGGGTGACTGATTCTGAAATACCTGCGCGCTATGTGTCTGTGAATCATGATGTTGATGCGGAAGCGGGCGTGGCGGTCAAGCGTGACGGCTATGAAACATGGAGATTTACGGCTACGGCTGGCTGGAACAGTCTTGATCAGACCTACAAGGCCACATCGTCAGAGATGAAAGTCGTTTCTGCCGATTTCGGAGCCCGTGTTTCCAGACAGATAAGGCTTGCCAAAGCGGAACTTGATTTTGCCGGTTCCGTCAACGGCAGCAAAAACTTGGATGCCTCCCTGCAATGCTCAAGAAGGGAAACGGATGACGACAATATCCCCGTGGGCCTGGTGCAGGAAGACTTCAAGATATTGGGTTCCAATGTCTTCGGAGCTTCGCTGGAAATGGGGTGCGACTGGAGTCTGAAACATACAAGAACTGTCGGCACACGCTTGACAGGATTTTATCAGTCAGCATCTGCCGGGTTGCACCGTTACGGAGTGTCGCTTGGCGTTTCGTTCAAATTCTAGACTTCCCGTCCCCGCAAAAGTACCTTGCTGATGAATGGCGTCTGCCAGCAGTATGGAATCCATGTGAGGGACGGAATCTTTTTGGTGATGATGAGATTCGCCAGCTTTCCCTGTGTGATGGAGCCGGCTATATCGCTGACACCCATGGCGTAGGCGGAATTGAGCGTGCAGGCATTGAGCGATTGGACAGGGGTAAGGCGCATCTGGATGCAGCCGAGGGACATGATGGTCCTCATGTCGCCGCATGGAGAAGAACCGGGATTGTAATCCGATGCCAGGGCTATGCCCAGACCTGCATTGATGAAATCCTGGGCGCGGCCGTATTGCATGCGGAGGAAGAAAGACGCCCCAGGGAGCATCGTGGCCATGGTCTTCTGACCCTTCAGGGCTGTTATTTCCGCATCAGTGGTACTCTCCAGATGGTCCACGGAAAGCGCATTGTGACGGACGCCGACCTGGACGCCGCCTGAAACTGCCAGCTGGTTCGCATGGAGCTTTACACGCATGCCGTAACGCTCGCCCTCGGAAAGAATCCTGTCAGTCTGTTCTGGCGTGAAGAAACCATCCTCGCAGAAAACATCGATGAAATCTGCCAGCTGCTCCTTGGCCACGGCAGGAATCATCTCCTTGCAGACATGTTCGACATACTCCTCCTGACGCCCTGCAAACGCGCGCCCGACGGCATGAGCCCCCAGGAACGTGGCACGGATGACGGCAGGAGATGTTTCACGAATACGGCGGATTACACGCAGGATTTTAAGCTCATCCTCCGTGGTAAGCCCGTAACCGCTTTTGATTTCGATTGCCCCTGTGCCCTTGGAAATCATTTCATTGACCCGAAGCATCGCCTGGCGGTACAACTCGTCCTCGGAAGTGCGGTGCAGCAGGTCGGCGGAGTTCAGGATGCCCCCGCCGTGCGCTGCAATTTCCGCGTAAGAAAGTCCTTCGATCTTGTCCAGAAACTCGCGCTCCCTCGTGCCCGCGAAAACGATGTGGGTGTGAGAGTCGCAAAACGCCGGCAGCACTAATCCGCCATCAGCGTCAATGACTCCGCAACCTTCCTCCGAAGGAAGAGCGTCCATCTGCCCGAAATCAGCAATGTGTTCATTATCAATGAGAAGCCATGCGTTGTCGAGCGTGCCGGTTTCCGACATTGCCGCACCCTCTTTCCGCAGAACGCCCTCCTCCACGATTCCGGCAATTTGCCCGATATTCTTTATCAATGTTTTCATGACAAGACCTTGTAGACCTATTATAATACAATGTTCTTTTCGTCACGCAGGAAGTCGATGCTCTTCATGATGAGCGGATGCATGTAGGTATCCACATCCACGAACGGTACGACCTTGCGGTACTCTGTGAAAAGTTTCTCGATGAGAGGCGATGACTTGCCTGGGCGTCTGAACTCCAGAGCCTGGGCCGCATTGAACAACTCTATTGCGAGAACCGTCTCGACATTGTCGACGACCCTGACGAGCTTGGTGGCGGAGTT
>CAKQFF010000233.1 GCA_934230685.1 uncultured Prevotella sp.
ACAGAAGGACGTTCTGCCTATTCTTGGTCAGATCACGAGTCAGCTTGAGGCAGGCAACCTCTTGATGGGCCTTATCGTTGAGGAGCTCAACAAGCAACGCCCCGTGAAGGCAGAGGACATTCTCGACTTCGACCTCTATCTTGCCGACACAGCTCCCGCCTGCACCTTCGGCGCACACAACGAGTTCATCTCCTCAGGCCGTCTTGACGACCTCTCTATGTGCTTTGCCGGACTTGAGGCTATGCTTGCAGCCGATACTGCCGACACCACACAGGTGCTCGCCATCTTTGACAACGAGGAGACAGGCTCGCAGACCAAGCAGGGTGCTGGCAGTCCGTTCCTCTCCTACATGCTCAAGCGCATTGCCTTGGCCCAAAGCAACACCGAGGAGGCTTACTATCAGGCTGTAGAGCGTGCCTTCATGATTTCTGCCGACAACGCCCACGCCTGGCATCCCAACTACGCCGAGAAGTACGACCCGACGAATCATCCAATGCTTGGCGGCGGCCCCGTAATCAAGTTCAACGCAGCCCAGAAATACGCTTCCGACGCTGTCTCAGCCTCCGTGTTTGCCGGTCTTTGTGCCAAGGCGGGAGTTCCCTGCCAGCGTTTTGTCAACCACAGCGATGTGGCAGGTGGCAGCACTCTTGGCAACATCCTCGCATCCTCAATCCCTCTGCGTGGTGTGGACATGGGAAACGCCATCCTCGCCATGCACAGCTGCCGCGAGACGGGCAGCGTGCGCGACCATGAGTATTGCGTGAAGGTGTTTGCTTCATTCTATGAAGAATGTTGAATGTGGGGTGTTAACACTCCACAATGTGTTTCCCCACCACATGTCCCATCGTCCACGCCGCCTGTAGGTTGAAACCTCCGGTGATGGCGTCCACGTCGAGCACTTCGCCGGCGAAGAACAGGCCCTTGCACACCTTGCTTTCGAGCGTGTGCAGGTCGATGGAGGCGAGCGACACGCCACCGCACGTCACGAATTCGTCGCGGGCCTTGCCACGACCCTCAATCTTGTAGATGTCGTTGGTCAGAGTCTCGATGATGCGGTTGAGGCTCTTCTTGCCAAGTTCGCCCCAACGTTGCTCGGCAGTATGTCCGGTGCGGTGGATGATGTAGTGCCAGAGTCGGGTGGGGATGTTGAAGGGGCGCACGTTGGCGAGCTGCTTCTGAGGGTTTACGGCAGCAATGCCGCCAATCTCGTCCTCAGCCGCAGAGCGGCGGCTCTCGCCAGTCCAGTTTACAGCCACAGGCGACTGATACTGCAGTTCGTTAAGATGGCGTGCTGCATGCGACGACAGCTTCAAGGCAGCCGGACCGCTCATGCCCCAATGCGTGATGAGCAAAGCACCCTCCGAGCGCAGCTTGGTGCCAGGAACCGACATGATGACAGGCTCCACCACGGTGCCCATCAGTTCCAGGAAGTCGCGGTCTTTTATGTTGAATGTGAATAGCGACGGCACGGGCTGCTCAATCTCATGTCCTAAGGCGGCGTGCATCTTCAGTCCCTCACCCTTCGGACTGCCTCCTGTGGTAATCGCCACGCGGTCGAAGTCGGCTTCAAGGCCGTTGGCGAAGGTGAGGTGCAGCTTCATGTCCTCGTTTTGGGCAATGTCGGTAAGGCAATGCCTCGTCTTCTGTTTCACGCCAAGTCGTGTGGCGAGATTCACGAGGCAGTCGATAATGCTGTGCGAGTCTTGCGACACGGGAAACACGCATTCGTCCTCCTGCGTCGTGAGTCTCACTCCCTCGCGCTCAAACCATTCGTAGGCGTGGTGGTGGTCAAACCGCTTGAACAGACGCTTCATCAGTTTGTGTCCGCGCGGATAGGCATGTTTCGTGTCGCTTATCTGTCGGAACGAGTTGGTAAGGTTGCAGCGTCCGCCGCCCGTAATCTCCACCTTTGCAAGCATCTTCTGGTTCTTCTCGAAGATGGTGATGTCAGCCGACGGGCAGTTGCGTTTAGCCTCGATAGCGGCAAAATAGCCAGCTGCTCCACCGCCGATAATGGCGATATGGAGTGGCTGCTTTTGTATAATGTCGTTTGTCATGTTGTGTGGGTATATGCAATGTTTGTTTTTCTACTTACGAATATTTGTCAATTAGGATTTCTCTTACGAAATGCGGAAAAGCCTTCTCGCCCAGTTGTGGCGCATATCTGAACCCTTCGTAGTCGAAGGCTGCAAGCTC
>CAKQFF010000234.1 GCA_934230685.1 uncultured Prevotella sp.
TGAACTTGAACATGATGCGTCCTTCCCATCCACTGTTGAGATAGAAGCAACCGGTGCTGTCGGTCTCAGTCTGATTCTGGCACGACCATCCAGGCTGAGGATTCACCTCGCTGAATATGTTTGCTCCGATGAGAATCTCGCCTGTCTCGGCGTTCACAATCTTTCCTTTGAATGTGTCGGCGTGGCAAAGTGCCGACTGCACAAGGCAGAACACCATCACAAAGAGTAGTTGCTTAAGTACGTTCTTCATACGCTTGTTGTTTTATGTTTATATATTTTTGTTTCGTTATATTAGTCTAACGAATTAGAGGTTGTTTTATTAGCAACGTTAACACATTTTAATATTGAAGGCGTTATTTTTACTTTCTACAGCCTAAAATTCCCAATAATAGTCTTTCGTTTGTTTTCTTTTTGCTATCTTTAGTGCCAAATCCATATCAATAGCATTATGAGGCAATCAGAAAGAGCCAGCATCATGCGAATCGTAACCGATTTGATTGAGGCTGACGGCATATTAGACACAAGGGAGATAAGATTTCTTGAAACCTTGCGCAGCAAATACGGCATAAAGAAAGAAGACGAGGTGAGGGCGGCATCGTTGTCGTTGTCGCAGGCATTCAACGAACTGTCCAATTCCGACCAGAGCTTAAGGCATGACCTTCTTGAGGACTTCAACAAGATGGTAATGTCGGATAATTTCTGTGCCCGCGAGGAAGCGTTGCTTATTCTTGCTATAAGAAATTGTCTTACTGTGAACACCGTGAGCCAGGTGTCCGTTGTCTCTGTCAATGCGTCGAGCCTGCATTTTGAGGCCACGCAGATTCTGTATGTAGAGAGCGAGTTCGACAATAACATCAATGAGCAAATCAACCGCTGCTACCGCGAGATAAGTGCCGAGATACGATTGGCTGGCTTCGACTTTGTCTATCTGCCCAAGATAGCCGAGCACTACAGAAGCATATCCGAGGCCGACCTTTTCCTGATTGCAGGGTTTCTTTATCCCAAGGTGAGCGAGGAGCGTTTACACCTTATTATAAGTCAGCTGCGCAGTCTGTCTACCGAGCGATTCTGCAAGGAACAGTTGTCGGTAAAGCTTAACATCAACGAACTCTCAACCGTCGTCCCGTCGTTGATGCTGAAGATAGGCGACTCGTTGGTGGACAATGAGCCTACAACCAACTTTCTTCTTGTGGAGATCGACAACAACGTGTTGGAAAGCGTAAGGAAGTTGCTCGACCTCTTCTCGGAGACTTATCACAACTATCAACTGAATTATCTCAAGGACGAGAAAGGGCGTTTTGTGTATAATGGTTTCTACAAGCAGATATTCGACATCCTGATGCTCAGGAAGGGAGTGCAAAGCCGTGTGGTGGTGGACACATTCAACGAGCGCATATATTTTCCCGATGCCGATGTGGCTATAGAGAAGATACACCGAAGGGAGAAAGCCTTGTATGCCTTGTTTCTGCTCGAATCGCCAAGTGGGGGCATCAACTTCAACAAACCCAAATCGCCTAAGCATATTGAGCGATACAGGAAGCGCATGGATGCCATTCAGACAAAATACAAGATGATATACAGCATGCTTGGTGGCGACGAAAGTTCGGCTCCCAATCTTGAGGTGTCGGAGATACGGCTGCCAATGATCAGTCTGCTGAAAAGGCAAATACTCAAATTGGGCGGCGTGCTGCATCATGCCAACGATTATGTGGTTCAGCGCAACTTCTATGGCAACTATAGCGTGGGCGTCTCGCCAGACTTGTGCTGTTGCAGCAGTGGGCCGGATGGCGAAATCACGCCTCTTGCTGAATCGGACATTTGGCAAGGAATATCGGCGTTGTAAGGTTGCAACCATAAGCATGGTCTTGCCATCAATGTCGCTTGCAATGTTGGTGAAACATGAATAATGTCGGAAAAAAATAATACTTTTGCACCGTAAAAGGATAATTTAGCAATAAATGGAACAGAAACATCATTACACAGGCTTGACCGATGCCCAAGTGCTCGAAAGCCGCAGAAAGAATGGTGCCAACGTGTTGACACCACCAGAGAAAGAACCTTTATGGAAACAGTTCTTGGAGAAGTTTGGCGATCCGCTCATTATCATTCTGATGATAGCCGGCGCATTGTCGATAGGTATATCATGCTATGAGTTCTTCGGACTCGGACAGGGCGCAGCCGTATTCTTTGAACC
>CAKQFF010000235.1 GCA_934230685.1 uncultured Prevotella sp.
TGATGGCATGGGAAGAGAATTCATGTATCTGTCTTAACATGCAACTAATCGCTATTTTATCCCGAATTGGGGTATTGAGTTTTGAATTATTTGGTGTTTAACTGTTGAAAACGAAAATAGGAGGAAAACTCCTTCGCTTTCCTCCTACTTGGTTATGGGATTTTGATATTGGCTCTTATGAGTTATTTCAATTTCTTAAACACGTTCTTCATCTGCTCGCCCAATCCGATAGTGTAGCCCTGTGATGAGAAAACTACGCGGTTGAATGTGTCGGCAATGATGAACATCGGCATCTGAGTCTTGCTCTGCAGTTTCATCTCTCGTGCAATCTGCTCACGGATAGAGCCGTCCTTGTCGATGGCGTACTGCACGGTTGAAGGCAATGAGCCGAACTCGTCCTTCTGGAATTTCTTGGCGTCTGCCTCGCTCTCGAAGAGGAGTACAACGGGTCTGCCCCAATCCTCAAAGGCCGCACGCTCTTTCTCGATGTCGTGCAATGCGTGGTTGGTGGGTTCCTGGCCTACGCCAAGCACAGCGAGAATGTAATAGCCACGGCCTGTCTGCGAGAGGATGCTCACGTCCTTGCCGTCCTTATTGATGATTGACTCCGAGTTGAACTGTCCGATCACGCTCACGTCGTTGGCGTCCTGGCGGATGTCGAGCGGCAGGGTAGTGGTCTTGCCCTTCTCGATGTTGAAGATGCGTGTGGCTGCAAGCACATTGCCGCTGGCGAGTCGTGTGCCTGTGGTGAGCATATAGGTGCCTGTGTCAAACGAGTAGCCGTTCTTGAAGGTGTTGCTCCAGCATGTACCGTTGCCCATGTCGGCCTGTCCCTCTTCGAAGTTCATCAGTTGCGGTGTGCCGTTTACGAGGCGGCTGATGGTGAAGTGGCTGTAGTATTTCGGGTCGTCGAGGAATGCGCTTGGCTCGTAGGTGAGTACGAGTTTGCCTGTTTGGGCTGCGGCCTGTGAGTCGGAATTGAACTTCACATCCATCCATTTGCCATCCTTCTTGTACTGTACTTTGCACGTCACGGCATCCTTTCTTGCCTCAATGCCCAGACTGCGGGCCACATCCACGAAGAAGATGTCGCGTGAGCGCTCGTCGGTCATCTTCGACTGCATCACGCCTACCGGAGTCTGTGCAATCTGAAGAGCCTTCTTGTCGGGGTTGAGTCGGATGTTCTTGTTAATCCACGCCACGAGAGTTGTCGGGTCCTTGCGGAATTCATCTGCAGTCTTTCCGGGGAAAGTCTTCTCGAAATAGTTCTTGAATGGCAGGGTGATCATCTCGTCCTCAACGCGCGGCGACAGTTGGTTGGTCTTGGCTGTGAAGTTGTCCTCAAGGATTTCAGTAGGAATGTCGCGCAAGTCCTTGTCGCTGAGAGTGGCGAGAATTCCGAGCGCGCGGCTCTCGTTGTTCTTGTGGCGGGCGAGGAAGTCGATGATAGTCTGCTTGTTGCCGCGAGCCTTCACGAGATATTCAGCGGCCTTGGGGTTAATCTTTTCAGCCTGTTCCTTGGTGAGGAAGGTGGCGGTGTAAGCCTTGCGTATAGAGTCCTCGTGGGCGAATCGGCGGTTGTTTTCCTTGCGCATCTCGTCGCTTACATGAGGCATCTGCACATTCTCCACAGGAGGCACAATGTTGAATGTCTCTTCAGGGAAGATGAGCTGCTTGTTGTCGGCCTGTGCGTCGCGGTTGAGGCTGATAGTGATGGTATTGTCCTTTCCGAACGAAGCCTTCTGGTAGCCGTATTTGCCGTCTTTTGAAGCCCAGATGAGCAGGTCGCCTATGCCGGCAGACAAAGAGGTGTTGCCCGACTGGTCGGTGTATTTTGTCACAGCTGTGTAGAACTCGGCATAGTTGTAAATCTTGAAGTCCACTCTTGCTCCGGCTACGGGATTGCCGTTGGTGTCCTTAATGGTGAAGTTCACCTTGGCTGTAGGCGCATAATTAGAGGTGAGGTTTATTTCTGTGAAGTTGCTTGTGCGGAGCAACGCCTCCTCGGGGCCTTGGTAGTCGCCGAAGGCGCGTGTGTGCATAAGCATGGCTCGCGAAGCCGGTGCGTTGAACCATCCGAGGTTGAGCACGGGTTCTGGCTCGCAAGCTCCGAGGAACCACCACTTGCCGTCGGCCCAAGCCTCTACCCAGGCATGGTTGTCGTCGGTGTGTGCCCAGCGCGGGGTGTAGACC
>CAKQFF010000236.1 GCA_934230685.1 uncultured Prevotella sp.
GTATTGGATGTGGCAGAAAGCGCAACAGCCATCTGCGGGTCGACAACCATAAAGCAGGCTGTGAGGACGGTGTCGCCCTCGTTCTCGTCGTATACCGTCAGCTTGTAGTTGCCGCTCATTTTCAGTCGGCAGCGTTCGTTGGGGATGCTGAGGGAATAGTGGGTGTAGAGCGTGTTGGTATTGATGGATTCCTCTGCATCGTCGATAGTGTTGCCATTGGCAAACCCATCGCAGTAGTCGGTCTCGAAGATTCCCTCCGACAATGACCAGTCTGCCTCGCAATGTTCTATCTTATAAGCGTAGCGGTGGTATTCGTGGGTCAGGTCGTCGAATGCAATGTTTATAGGCTCTCCACCATTGAGTTGGGTTATAGGCATCGACAACCAATTATTGCCCGCCACCACCTGCAGGGAGGCAATGTTAGGTGATTTGATTATATGCTTTTGAGCCCTGACAGCCAAACATGAGTTTGCTGCCAGGGCCAAAATGAATAATTTCTCTACTTTCTTAATATTTCTACACATGTGAATGCAAGTATTTGTAGCAGTTTTGATTAGAAATCCATCGTCACGCGGAAGTTGATTTGTCTTCCCGTGAGATAGTTAGGAATAGCGTATTGCTGGCCGGTGACATCCGTAATCCAGTAGTAGGAGTTGACGTTGCTGATGCCAAAGAGATTAAGGCATTCAAGGCCGAGCCATGCGTTGCGGAGCGGATTCTTCTTGGCGTGTCGGTCGGTATTGTTGAGCAAGCAGTAGCTCAATCCTATATCAGCGCGTTTGTAGGCAGGTGCCCTGAACGAGTTGGAGTCGAGCTCTCTGTGCGGAGCCGAGAACGGCAAGCCGTCGGCATAGGCAAGTTTCAGCGACATCTTCCATTTGTCGGTGCCGGGGAAATAGTCGGTGAAGAACAGGTTTATGGCATAACGCTGGTCGGTAGGGAGTGGGATAGACACGCCGTTGAGCTTCATCTTTGTGCTCATGAGCGAGAACGAAAGCCATGAGTCTGTTCCCGGGACAAACTCTCCATACATCTTGAGGTCGATGCCGGCAGCATGGCCGCTGCATTTGTTTTCGCCGTAGTACACCACCTTGACGTTGCTCACGCTGTAGGGCACCAAGTTGCCAAGCATCTTGTAGTAGGCCTCGGCTGTGAACTTAAACTGTCGGTTGTTCATGCGGAAACGGTAGTCGTAGCCAGCTATGAAATGTATCGAGCGTTGACTCTTAGCCTTCTTGTTAAGACTGGCATAAGTAATTCCGTTGACAGTAGTAGTGTCGCGAATCTCCTTGAAGAACGGCGCCTGATAGTAGAGGCCCGTGGCAAATCGCATCGTCACATTCTCATTGAACGCAGGGATAATGCCGATAGAGATGCGCGGACTGAAAATAGTCTCGCCAGTGTAGCTCCAGTGCGACAAACGCACACCATAGTTCAGTGTGTAGAGCGTCTTCTCGTTGTTGCCCTTGAATCTGTAGGCATCCTGTATGTAGGCTTCTATACGATTGGCTTTCAGCACGTTCTTGGCTCGCATGCTATATATCATATACAGGTCCTTGCCAGTGTGAGGAATGCTGTAGTTGCTCGAGTCGCGCATCTCATATTCCACAGAGTTCTCCTCAATATGCTCATTCTTAAATGTGAAGGCAGCCTCGATGTCGTGACTCTTCACCTTGGTTTTAAGAAGAAGTTTGGCACTCTCCACGTGGGCGTTGAGATAGTTGCGGGCGTGTTGGAAATATGTTCCCACACCAAGATTTTCGCTTGTCTCGGTCTGCGTAAGCCAGTACTGGCCTTGAATGTCGTATTTCTCTTGCTCGCGTGTGTGGAAGGCCGACGCTATAAGCGACAGGCTTGTTTTTTCGCCAAAATGGCGAGTAATGCCTAACGAGCCAAAGAATGTGCGGAACACATCCTTCTCCTGACCGTCAAAATACACACGGAACGACTTAACATTCTCCATTGTTCCGAAATTAGTCTCGCGGTCCTCAGGAGTAAAGTTGTAGTGGTTGTTGGAGATGTTTCCAAGAAACTTTATGTCCCATCGTTTGTTGGGGGTATAAGTAAGATATGTCTGATAGTCGATGAACGTAGGGTCGTATTCTCCCTTTGTGTCGAGCGAACCGAGAAGGTTGCGAGTGGTCTTGTAGCGCAGGCCGTTGCTCCATGCCACCTTCTTG
>CAKQFF010000237.1 GCA_934230685.1 uncultured Prevotella sp.
ACTTTCTTCACGCTACCATCGCTATACTTCACGATATTCAATCCCTTGGTTGGACCTACCAATCGCTGACCATTAACAGAATAGCGAGATACTTCCTCGACATCAGTAGAGGTTGTAGTCTTGTCGATGCCTGTTGCATCGAATTCTACTATGTTCTCAAAGTCACCCCATATGTCTGCAAGGAAATAGTCTGTTTCTGTGCCTTGTGGTACATACAAAGTACAATTCTTTTTATCTACATAATAAAACACGTCACTACCCATTTTTGGTACTTTCTCTGCATATACATAAATAGAAGTTAATCCGCTAAAGCCTTCGATTGCGCCAAAGTCTATTGAGGTAATAATATGGACATAGGATTGGTTGAACTTGGTGGTAAGGATGAGAACGGTAAGTTTGTCAGAAAGCAGTTGGAGGTTGACTTTGTGGTAAACCGCCCTCCATACAGAGTGTATATCCAGTCGGCTTTCCACATGCCTACGCCAGAAAAGGAACAGCAAGAGCGACGCCCATTATTGTCAATCAATGACCACTTCCGTAAGATAGTCATTGTCGGTGATGATATTCACCGTAAGGAAGACGAACTCGGCGTGTTGACTATTGGATTGTTGGATTTCTTGACAGACAAAAAACTGCTGGAGCAAGGCTAAAATATCTAAGCACAATCTGTTCGTTTCGCACGCCAAGAACGGCAATGGTTCAACCTCGATAGTCCGTAGGCCGTACGCCAAGGTTATGCGAAACGTAACGGCTAAAATAGGCAGGTGATGAGAATCCGAACATGTCGGAGATTTGCACAAAGGTGAGTGACTTGTCGCGCAACAGACGCGAGATGTCGAGCACCGTGTAGCGGTTGATCCAAAAGTTAGCGGCATAGCCACTGACAGACTTCGACACTTCTGATAGATACTTTGATGTTACACACAACTTATCTGCATACCAAGTCACTTCCCTGTGAGTGCGATATTCGCCGTTTTCAAGCAAGGAAAGAAAACGGCTCATAAGTGTGGCATATTGTGTGGAAACGTCCTGTTCCTGATAGAGAGAGGCATGGAAATCAAAAAAGTCGATGATGAGCGACTGCACTATATTTATCAACATATCATGATAGAAATGGTGGGCAGTCTGAGCAATGCGTATCTGCAAGTTGTCAAAATTGCGGCGACATTGCTCAAACTGCTCCTCAGTAAGGTGCATGATGGGATTTAGGAACAAGGCCAACTGTCCTTTCATACCATAGTTGCATTGCGGTGTGCATACTTCTATGAATGGTGCAGCAATATAAATCATTGTCACACGGAAACGGCTGTCTGCCTTGACCGACTGAACCAGTCTGCCCTGACGTACTATCATGAGATCGCCGCGCTTCATCTCAAGCTCCTTGCCGTTGAACGTAATATGACACATGCCATCAAGACATAGCGCATGTCCCAGATAGCCTTTATAAGCTTCTGTTCCTATTCCCGACAACGTATCGGTAATGATAATGTTCTTTTGCTGTTCCATAACACATTCAGATAATTGTTTCTACTAGATATAACGATAAAAACGCGTATTTATTGTGCTTTGTCGACAATCCTCGAACCGCCAAACACCTCGCTCATCTCCATGGTAGAGAGGAGCTTGTCGATAGCCGCCACCTCATCTTGTGAGAAACTGATGTCGGTAGCTCCGATATTCTCCTTCAGTCGGCAAAGGCAGCGTGTGCCGGGTATTGGCACAATCCAAGGCTTCTTGCTCATCATCCATGCCAATGATACTTGCGCAGGAGTGGCGTGCTTCTCCATGGCAAGTTGTTCAATCATTTCAAACAGACATTTGTTCTTCTCGAAACTGTCCTTTTGATACTGAGGCATTACTGCACGATAGTCAGTCTGTGCGTCAAACTTCGACTCGGTGTTGTAGCACTCCGAGAGCACTCCGTTGGCAAGTGGCGAGAAAGCCACAAAACCCACGCCAAGTTCCTTGCACACGGGGAAAAGACTCTCATGCCAGCGTGCCATCATCGAATAGCGGTTCTGCACGGCGGCAACTGGGCAAACCCTGTGTGCACGTCGCAGATAATCCTCTGTTGTTTCCGAAATGCCCCAATGCAGAATTTTGCCTTCTCTTATAAGCGCAGCCATTGTATCAGCCACTTCTTCGGGTTCAACGTTCTTGTCAATGCG
>CAKQFF010000238.1 GCA_934230685.1 uncultured Prevotella sp.
GCCTTTTTGTAGGAAAACCTCTTTATCTACAATGTGTTTGAGCAAATGTTAACGGATTTTCGTGGACAGTAGTGAATGGCTTAAATTTTTTTTGTTAATCAATAAAATCTATAGCTTCTTTATTTTCTTGAAGCTATAGAGATTTCCTTTATCTTACAAACTGGATGCTCTTCTTGCCAGTCTCTGTAGTCATCTGCAGAACGTATGTTCCGTGGAGGCTGCTGAGGTTGACGTTAGCGTCGCCGTTTGCTCTACCGTTCATTACAAGACGTCCCTGGAGGTCGTAAACTGCGAAGCTCTTCTTGCCCTTGCCAGAGATTGTGAGCTGGTTGCCGTCGAACTTATAGTCTACCTTGCCGTTGCTGATGCCGTTGATGCCAGTGGCAACAACCTTGTTGAAGTCAGAGTAAACAGTGCGCTGGCTCGGCTTATAATTCACGTTGCCCTTGTCATCAGCCTTGTTGAAGAAGTCGAATGTGTAGTCGATAATCTCCTTCTTGTAGTCGTATGCCTCGTCGTAGATGATGTCCTTCTTGTGGGCATAGTAGAGCTCAATAGGCTGTCCATAGCCGCAGCCCCACTGCTCTTCGCCTACCTGAACGCCACGCTCGTTATACCAGTAACGATAGCGAGAGTCAGAATACTCGTCATTTGTCTCAACGCCATCATTGTTCAAGTCATACCAACTGTGGTCGAACAACTCGAAGCTATTGTTGTCGTCAAGAATCTTGCAAGTGTAGTCGTCATAACCTGCTAATCCACCGGCATAGTCGTAGCGGCAAGTGTACTCAGGAGCCTTTTCTCCATAATTTACTTTATAATAACCAGCGAGAATACCGCCGTAATAGAAGTCGAACTTAGTAGCTCGGCGTGTTCCCATGCGGAGGCCATCGCTCATGTAGATATACTGATCGTCGCAGTCCTGCCACTCAAGATTGTCGAAACGATAAGTCTCGCCCAATACGTATGAATCGGTAGCCGAGTCGTATTTCTGGTCCTCTCGCTTGATTGAAGAAGCGTGTCCACTCTTCTCGTCGTATGTAGGAGTGATGCGCTGGTAAACATACTCGTCAAGCTTCTTGCCGTTCTGCTTGTAGCGGTATTCTGTCATAAGCAGCACGCGTCCCTTTTCGTCGCGCTGAATATCGCGGCGGAAGCATTGGTCAACCACCTTGTCGGTGTAGTCGCTTGTCAGCTTGTCGTAAGTAGCCTGCTCGCCACTTATCTGGAAGTTCTTCACCACGTCGTCCCATGCATACTTGTAGCGTGTGTTCTTCTTCCACTTCTCGCCATCGGCACTGTACATCAAGAGAGTCTCGATCACTCTGCCCTCCTCATCGTATGTGTAGAAGTATCCCTCGTAGGTCTGCTTCTTGTCCTCTGCCTGCTCGTTCTTGTGCACTTTGCTGGCTACAAGTCCCTGCTCATTGTAGGTGTAGGTGTAAGAGTTTGCAACCTGGTCGCTCCAATCTGTGTCGTTGTCATTGCGATAGAATATCTCCTCGGTGGCAGGACGCCAAATGTCGGCTGTCTGGTTCTCAGGAGCCAGAGCCTGCTGTGGAGCCTTTGCCTTCAGGGCTTCAATGCGCTCAAACGACGGATGAGCGTTCTTGAGCTGTGGAAGAACAGACTGTGCGTTGACTGATTGTAAAGCACACACAAGCGCAAATGCGGTAAGTGTAAATTTTTTCATAAGCAAAAGGTATTTATGTTTTTATTTAATTTATGTTTCGTAACACTTTGCAAATATATGAAATTATATTATAACAACCAAGTAAAACAGTCAAAAAATGATTATAATATGAATATATTTTTACTTGTGGCGATAAACGGGCAGTTAGAATGGCATATATACATATTTATATACTGAACTTGCGAAAGTTCTGAGATTAATCTACAGCTTTAAAAGCATTTGACTTAACTCCTTAACTCCTTACCTCCTTTCGATGCGTGATTTGTAAAAAAATATTTATTTTCACTTATGTGGGTATCTTTGCACAAATAAAATCCTTAAAATTTCACAACATTCCAATATTTATTGCTAACTTTGCAAACTGAAAATTGCAATTCGGATACTTAAGAAAGTATTCTACGTAGAAAGAAACAAATTGTTTTAATAAATTTTATGGATTTTATCTTATTAATCACAGTCATCTTGACG
>CAKQFF010000239.1 GCA_934230685.1 uncultured Prevotella sp.
ACTATTCCAGCCGGTAAGTTATAGCAATCATCAGGGCGCTCCCCTACAGGGAGCGCCCTTTTGCGTCTTCTGCCCCCCTGTGAAAGCATCGGGGAAGCCGCGGGTTAGGGCGCCCCGCCGGAGGGCGAAGCCCTCCGTACCGACCCCCTTGGGGGCGGCAGCCCGCCGCAGGCGGGCGCGGGGTGCCCGAAAGCCCCTGCCTCCCGCGAAGTCCCGCAAAAAAACAAACCGGACAGCGCCCCGCCGTCCGGTTTTTCTGCGTTTCCTTTTATCTTGGGCTTATTTATCTACCCGCCGCTTCCAGATAATTGCCAGCGCCACCCCGCCGATGATAACGATGCCGCCGAGGACACAGATGATATCGGCAAAGATGAGCGGGAACCGGAACGCGGCGGACATACTGCCCATGCCGTCTATGCTGCCCCAGGAGCCTACGGAACTCCATGCGCTATTCTGCATGGAAAGAATACTACCGAAGCCGAAGCGCGCCAGCAACCCAACAAGCAGGACGCCCAGTCCCTGCGCCGCCACGATGTAGCCAGCGATATAGCCCTTTTCCCGGAACAGCCGCCCGATATGCCGCGGCAGATGGTCCAGCCATTCCGGCATGGGGGCAGGCTGCCGAACCGTCTCCGCTTCCGTGTAAGGGCGTTCCGGCTCCTCCTTGCCCAGCAGCAGGGTATCGGTGGAAATACCCAGTACCGCCGCCAGCGCAATGATCCGCTCTGCGTCGGGGGTGGCTTCGCCGGTTTCCCATTTACTGATCGCCTGCCGGCTGACATTCAGCTGCTCTGCCAGCCCCTCCTGCGAATAACCCGCTTTTTTGCGGTAGTATGCAATACGTTCTCCCAGTGCCATGTTTTTCTCCTTTCGGGTCAGTGGCTTATCTTACAACCTCATCATAGCGGAAAACGCAGTGGCAGACCACCGCGTTTCGTTGGATTTTCCGCAACCGGCGGTTGCAAAAGGGGTTTTATACCTCAAAATCAAAGCCTGCGCGCTCGGTCATTACCTCATGCACAAAGTCCGATGCCGCTACATGCAGCGGATGGGCTTTGTAGGCTTTTAATGCCGCCAAATCGTCAAAATCCGCCGTTAGGCATACATCATACTGATGGGCGTTGCAGTCACGGTCGATGCGCAGCCCGTGCAGTCCCTCTATTTTGCCGTTTAAGCCCTCCAGCTTTTCTTTCATCAGGCGGGCGTTCTCCTCTTTGTTTTCCTCCCGCAGCCGGTATAGTACGATATGTCTTACCATTGTAGATAACACTTCCTTTCTTCCCCCAGTATAGCCGCCGCGCGGTGATACCGTCAAGTGCTGCCGCATACAAATAGCAGGGAAAAACCGTAAATGGGGGAGGGCATGGCAATGACAGGGTGGAAGCGGCTTTTGGTAATGGCGCTGGCAGCAGTGCTGCTGATGAGTGCGGTGTGGTGGGGCAGCGGGCGTATCCTGCCCGCAATGCGCAGTCTGTCCGTTTCGCAGGAGGTGCGGCTGCCGGTGCTGATGTATCACGGCGTCCATTCCGACCCCAAAAAGGCGGGGGATTATGTCATCACCCCGCAGGCGCTGGAGCAGGATCTCCTTTATTTGCAGCAGCAGGGCTGCACAGCGGTTACCATGAGCGATATCCTTGCCTATGTGCGGGAGGGAGCGCCCCTGCCGGAAAAGCCGGTGATGCTGACCTTTGATGACGGCTACTACAATAATTACCTGAACGCCTACCCGCTGCTGCAAAAGTATAATATGAAAGCCGTGATCTCCATCATCGTTGGGGAGACCGATAAATACAGTGAGCTGGAGGAAAACAAGGAAAACTATTCCCACATCACATGGGATATGATCAACGAAATGACCGCCAGCGGGCTGGTGGAGATCCAGAACCATACCTACGATCTGCACAGGACCGGCAAGCCCCGCCGCGGCGCCGCCCAGCGCAAAGATGAGACCACCGAGCAGTATTTTGCCGCCGTGGGCGCCGACCTGCAAAAGGCGCAGGACCGCATCGAGGAAATGACCGGCAGACGCCCCGATACCTTTACCTACCCCTTCGGCTCCTACAGCCGCCACAGCGAGGAGCTTTTGGCTCAGCTCGGTTTTTCCGCTTCCCTTGGGGTGGAGGGCAA
>CAKQFF010000240.1 GCA_934230685.1 uncultured Prevotella sp.
ACCGGCTTGCTGCGCGGACTTGGAAATACAAAGACCGCGCTGTACATTTTGATTTTCTCCTGCTGCGCCAATCTGCAGCTGGATCTTCTGCTGATCTGTCGACTGCGGCTCGGCGTGCAGGGCGCGGGGCTCGCCACGATGCTCGCCGAGGGCCTGTCTGCACTGCTCACTGCGCTTTATATTCACAGCGCTGTCCCGCAGCTCCGTTTGAACGGAGAGCACGGTTTTGATGCCGGATATTGCATGACAGTCCTGCGTTTTGGTCTGCCTATGGGATTACAGCAGGCCAGCATCTCCTTCGGCCATGTACTGATGCAGGGAATCATCAATCCTTTCGGTACAACGTTGATCGCCGGATATACGGCTGCCACCAAAGTGGATATGTTCGCCGTGATGCCGATCATCTCGCTGGGATCCGCTTTGTCCACATTTTCCGCCCAGAATGCAGGTGCCGGAAATTACGGGCGTGTCCGTCAGGGCTATCACACCGGGTGCCTGCTCACTGTTGTGATCTGTATTGCGCTGACGCTGCTGGTTACGCCGCTGCGTATATTCTGGATGGGACTGTTTGTCTCGACAGATGCCTATCCTGCCCTTGCGCCGGAAATTATTTCCATGGGCGCCGGAATGCTGGCCGTTACACCGCTGTTTTATTGGGCGCTGGGGCTGATTCATGCCGCACTGAATACCATGGCCGGCGCCGGAGACACGCTGTTCTCCATGTTTGCCATGATTGTCATGATGCTGCTGCGCGTTGTTTTCGCATGGTGCCTGATTCATTTGGCATCCATGGATCAGTCGGGAATCTGGTGGGCTTTTGTCCTTTCCTGGCTCGTAACGCTGGCACTGACAGAAATTCACTATTTCCGCGGCACCTGGAAAAAGAAATCCATGCCGCTTTCTGAAAGCAAAAACGATTGATTTGATGATGGGTCTGTAAAAGGAAGAGAGGAGCTATGTTATGGGAACAACACAATATGCTGAAGAACCAAAAACAGTTGAGGAACTGACACAATACGGTTACCTGACAACCTTCTTCGACCAGTTTTGCAAGAACTTCCCTGCGAAGGTTATAGATGAATGTTGTATCATTTGCAATGAGCGTGATCTTCAACACTTATCCCCTCTTTTCATTTGCGTGCGAAATTTTTGAAACCTTCCGCAACCCCATTGCCTCCTATGACCTTCGGAATGGTTGAAAGCACGATCTTTACATCGGTCCAGAACCCGAATTCTTCAAGGTACCGAACATCCCAGCGAACCTTATCAGCAGGTGCAACCATGTCGCGACCATGGATCTGTGCAAGCCCTGTTAAGCCAGGACGAATTTTATAAACGCCGTATCTCATACGAAGATCATGGATTTGGTATTCGGCAGAAATCAAAGGTCTTGGTCCGACAATACTCATATCACCTTTCAGCACATTGAACAGCTGCGGAAGCTCATCAATGGATAGCCTGCGCAAAATACGTCCAATGCGCGTTATGTATCGGTTCGGGTCATCGACCTCGCTTGTTGACATATATTTGGGTGTATCCTGCCGCATGGTGCGCAGCTTATACAGCTTGAAGCAGCGACCTCCCATTCCAACACGGTACTGCGTAAATAGCACATTGCCCGGATCATCGATATACGCGATCAGGAAAACGATCAACATCGGGACTGCAATAATGAACAGTGCCGCCAAGGCAAGAATAATGTCCATTATTCTCTTGAACGCCCAATATCGGCGATTTATAACGCCGACAGATTTAAGATCTCTTCCTGCGTTTTTATCAATAGAGCTAACGCTGTTTGCACAGGAAATCTTTTCAATGATCCCCGGAAGAATATCCCGTTTATCTTCGATCTGTACCATGGTTATACCCTCCCGCTTCTATTGCGCTACGATTGTATTCTGTCAAAAGTGCACAGGGCACATACAGGCTCCTGTGGCATATACCGTCCCTCGTGAACAGACCCGCTTTCCTGTCCGTCAGTCGATATAAAGTAATCTGCTGAAATACCCCTCCGGATGAGAAGCCAGTTCCTGCAGCGGCCCATTTTCTGTGATCTTACCGTTTTCCAAT
>CAKQFF010000241.1 GCA_934230685.1 uncultured Prevotella sp.
ACCATAGATATAGGTCAATGCGATTTCGCCACGCTTGTTCTGGGGCAAATCTACTCCAACAATTCTTATTGCCATTGTAATAATGTAAAATTGAAAAAATTAATAAAATTGGTTATTGTGAGTTTCCTCGAAGCTCTTCGCAAGCTCTCGGTCGCTCAATGTCTTTTTAACCCTGACGCAATTTGAACTTAGGGTTCTTCTTGTTGATAACGAACAAACGACCCTTACGACGAACGATCTTGCAGTCGGGTGTACGCTTCTTTAATGATGCTCTTGTTTTCATATATTTAAAATGTTACTTGTATCTGAAAACGATTCTGCCCTTGGTAAGGTCGTAGGGACTCATCTCCACTTTCACCTTGTCGCCAGGCAGGATTTTTATGTAGTGCATTCTCATCTTGCCTGAGATGTGGGCGATAATCTGAACGCCGTTCTCCAGCTCGACTCTGAACATTGCATTTGACAACGACTCTACGATTGTGCCGTCTTGCTCAATAGCGGATTGCTTTGCCATATTTGTATTCTATATATTCTTTTATTAGAAATGTTCTATTCCTTCGAACGAGGACAAGATTTCTGCCTTGCCTCGCCGGATGGCTATCGTGTGCTCAAAATGAGCAGCGGGTTTACCATCGCGAGTGCATATTCCCCAACGGTCGGGCATTAGCCAGACCTTGCGGTCGCCCAGGGTTATCATAGGCTCGATGGCAATGCACATGCCTTCCTTAAGCATGACGCCGTTGCCACGCCTTCCATAGTTGGGTATCTGTGGGTCTTCATGCATCTCCTTGCCTATACCGTGGCCGGTAAGCTCGCGCACTACACCGTAGCCATGAGCCTCGCAAAAAGTTTGAACTGCATCTCCTATGTCACCGACATGGTTGCCAGCGACTGCCATTTCGATACCTTTATACAGCGACTGTCGTGTCACTGTCAGTAAATCTCTGACATCTTGGCTGACTTCACCCACGCAAAAGGTGTAGGCAGAGTCTCCGTTATATCCAGCAAGAAGTGTGCCACAATCTATAGAAATTATGTCACCATCCTTCAAAACTGTCTTTTCATCAGGAATGCCGTGTACTACGACATCATTGACAGATGTACAGATACTTGCGGGAAACGGCCCTCCAAATGGATTAGGGAAATTCTTGAACGTCGGAACTGCTCCATGGTCGCGGATGAATTCCTCGGCTACCCTATCCAACTGGAGGGTCGTTACACCTGGTTTAATATGCTTGGCCAATTCCGCAAGAGTGTCACCAACTAATTGGTTAGCCTTGCGCATCAGCTCAATTTCATCTTCTGTCTTTAGAAATATCTTCATTTCTTAAGATAAAATCAATATGCAGAAACGTTACCGCCACGAGTGCGGCCTGAGTTGAGGAGTCCGTCATAATGACGCATCAACATGTGGCTCTCTATCTGCTGAAGTGTGTCGATAACCACACCTACGAGAATAAGGAGAGATGTGCCACCAAAGAACTGCGAGAATGCCTGCTGCACGTTAAGCAGACCAGCGAGTGCTGGCATTATAGCGATGAAAGCGATGAACAACGAACCTGGCCATGTGATACGGGTCATGATTGTGTCGATGTAATCGGCTGTCTCTTTGCCTGGCTTAACACCAGGAATGAAACCGTTGTTGCGCTTCATATCCTCTGCCATCTGAACTGGGTTCATTGTGATGGCTGTGTAGAAGATTGTGAATCCTATAATCAGAAGTACATAAAGGCAATTGTAAGGTAAGCTACGGTTGTCCATGAGAGCATTGAGCCATGACGAACCACCATCGCTCTGGTAGCGGACGAATGCCAACGGGATGAACATCAACGCCTGAGCGAAGATGATAGGCATTACGTTGGCAGCGAACAATTTCAGAGGTATATACTGGCGAGCGCCGCCATACTGTTTATTACCTACGAGACGCTTGGCGTACTGTACAGGTATTTTTCGGGTACCCTGAACAAGCATGATTGAAGCACATATTACTGCATACAGAACCAAGATCTCGATGATGAACATCACAAGTCC
>CAKQFF010000242.1 GCA_934230685.1 uncultured Prevotella sp.
GTGTGGCTTGTCGCAATATCGCAGATTGGTTTCTGTATAGGCTCACGCGTCTTGTTGTCAATAACAGTCACCATGCACAAGGCAAAAATCGAAGTTACCAGCAAATCAGGATATTGCACTTGCTTTATCGTGGTGTTTCCCATAACCGGCTCTAATTACCAACACCGGCAAAGTCCGCGGAGATGAGGTCGTGCAGCTTGCCTGGGACTACAATTTTTGCGATGCTTCATTCTTCACCCGTTATTTCCGCCAGCTCACCGGCCTTACGCTCCGCGCCTGGAGATTGCAGGAGAACCCGTCGTCAGAAAGCGCATCTAAAAGTTGATCAGCCAGTCCCAGCAAGGCATCACTTCGATTGTACCATAGGCGTCATTCAAGGTTTTCCTGGCATCATACGTTATTATCATTCTGCGTTTGCAAGGTAATGCTTTATTAATCACGATTATTAAAATGTTATTTTAAATATTTGCATAAATGTATAAAATATCAATTAAAAACAAGGCATTTATCTACAAGAGTCGGTTCCCGTAAAGGCAATCTTTTAAAGGTATTCTTTCTCTATACTGTTTGATTTCGCCGGAAATTTTTCTAATTTTGAAGTTTGTGTCGGGAGAGATGAGGGGAGTGGAGATGGTAAAAGATATTGAGGGAAAAACAACTGAACATTGGAAAAGCATCCGGAAATACAGTTTCTGCCCAAGGCGGAGATCAAGAAGTATCAGGAACGGAGACTTCGTGAGGCGCTCGAGTACCTGTCGAGCCATTCTCCGTTCTATAAAAGAATGTTTGCTGCGCACAAGATCAATCCGTTCACGATACAGACATTGGAGGATCTGCGCAATGTTCCGGTAACAACGAAGAAGGACCTCCAGATTTACGGTCCGGATTTCATGTGTGTCACGCCGGACAAAGTCATCGACTATGCCACCACGTCCGGCACATTGGGTGACCCGGTGACCTTTACGGAAACTGAAGCCGACCTTCAGCATCTTGCTTATAATGAACAGCTTTCATTTCAGACGGCAGGCTGTACGGCAAATGACATAATGCAGGAGATGGTGACCATCGACAGGCGTTTCATGGCCGGATTGGCATATTTCTTAGGGGCCAGGGACTTGGGCATGGGCGTAGTCAGGGTAGGCAACGGCATCCCGGAACTACAGTGGGACACCATCTCCAGAATACATCCGACGGTGGGCATGGCTGTGCCGTCATTCCTCGTGAAACTTATTGCATTCGCGGAGGAACACGGCATCGACTACCGTAATTGCTCAATGAAAAAATGCGTCTGCATCGGTGAGGCGCTGCGCGATCCGAAGACATTTGAACTGAACACATTGGGACAGGTTATTCATTCGAAATGGCCTGAACTTCAGTTATATACCACTTATGCATCCACTGAGATGCAGCACTCGTTCACGGACTGCCAGTATTTCAATGGAGGCCATCTCCAGCCTGAACTGTTGATTGTCGAATTTCTGGATGACAATGACCTGCCGGTAGGACCGGGTGAGGCGGGCGAAGTGACCATCACTACGCTTGGCGTGACCGGAATGCCGCTGCTCAGATTCAAGACCGGGGATATGGTATATCATTATGACGAGCCTTGCCGCTGCGGAAGAAACACCGTGCGGGTAAGTTCTGTGGTCGGCCGCAAGAAGCAGATGATAAAATTCAAGGGCACCACGCTCTATCCGCCGGCATTGTTCGACATTCTCGACAATATCCCGGAGGTGAAGAACTATGTCGTGGAGGTGGACACAAGCGAACTCGGTACTGATGACGTGATGGTCAGAGTCGGGACATTGACCCCGTCCGTCAGATTTGAAAAAGAAATAAAGGATATATTCAGGGCGAAGGTACGTGTGGCCCCTGGCGTGGTTTTCGATACTCCGGAAAACGTGGCGAAAATCATTTTTCCGCCGATGAGCCGCAAGCCCGTAAAATTCATTGACAAAAGAGAAAACAAATAAAAGTTTATGAGAAAGATTCTATT
>CAKQFF010000243.1 GCA_934230685.1 uncultured Prevotella sp.
CTGCCCAAGCTGGAGGCCAAGGGCAGGGCGTGGCTCGAGCAGGTGCGCCTGGAGTCGATGAAGAACGACGACAAGGTGAAGGCCCGCCAGCGATTCCGCATCTGCCCCACCACCATGCGCATGATGACCTGCCTGATGCTCTGCCGTGTGGCTGCCCTGCTCATCGACAAGCACGGACTCGCAGGGGCCGAGAAGCACCTCAAGGAGCAACCCTCGCTGTGGAAGGAGATGATCGTGAAGATGCAGCAGCCTGCCTTCCTCGCCGCCTTCGACGTGCTTGCCGACTATCAGCTCGACAACGCACTCTACTTCTTCCGCGAACGCATCGAGGCGGCTTTCTCGTCGAGGGAGTATGTGGGCAGGGCGGAGCAGAGCCGCAGAAGACAGAGCAAGAACGACTCCATATTCGAGCGTCTGGACGTGACGTTCAGCTTCGAGCAGGCCCTGCAGCACTCCATTGCCGTGAAGGGCTCCGACTCCTCGCGCAACGCTGTGCAGCAAATGCTGAAGAACTGGCGCAAGCAGGGACTCATTGCCGACGCAGGATGGATGAAGTATCAGAAGACACAGTAGAGAGGGGGAAGTTAAGGGGGAAGTTAAGGGGTTAAGCCATGTGCTTTGCCGCGAAAACAAGAAAATAAAAACAAAATTAAAACAAGAAATAATCATGACTATAATTATAAAAAGATTCAACTATTCGAAGTTTGGTGTGGAGGGCATTCTCACCATCAACAACCGCGAGATTTGCACCACCCTGGAGCATCCCGACCACCACCTGCCGCCCGGCTCCTACCCCATCGAACTGGAGCACAACGAGCACTACGAGCGCGACTTGCCCACCATGCCCAACGGGGCAAACATACGCCCCGGCAACGGACCCTTCAACCTTAAGGATGGCAGCATCATCGTGGGCGATAGATACATGCTCGGAGTGCTCTTCAAGTCGGCTGAGGTGTTCGACAAGCTGTACTGGAGAATCTGGAGGAATTTACAGAGGGGAAAGAAAGTGGAATTGAGAATTTTGAATTTTGAGTTTTGAATTGTGCGCTACGCGCATTAGGAATTTTTCAATTTGGAATTGAGATTTCCTGATTCAAAAATCAAAGTAAACAATTCAAAACTCAAAATTCAAAACTCAAAATCGGCTTTGCCGACAACTCAAAACTCAAAACTCAAAACTCAAAATTCAAAAATGAACAATTCAACATTGCGCAAAGCGCAACCATTCAACACTCAACATTCAACACTCAACATTCAAGTCGCAACCGCCGTGTTCATGCTCATCGGCGGCTTTGCGCTCGCCGTGGCTGGCTTCATCGTCCCGCCATTGGGCCAAATCCACGAGAGCGTGCTCGGCATCTTCGCCGAGTGCCTCATCTATGCAGGCAGCATCTTCGGAGTGACTATCTACATCAGGACGAAATATGCCGAGATGAAGACGTACTTGGACGAGAGTCTGAAAGAAGAACGAAGAGTGAAGAACGAAGAGTGAAGAATCCATGTGACAAGCAAAAACGAGACCTCCCACGGATTTCACAAATAACACAGAGTTATTAGCGTGACATTCTGGTCGTGTAAAAATCATCACAGATGAACGCTTGGGCTTCGCCAGCGGATAGCACGGATTTGAATGTTGAGTGTGGAATGTTAAGTATGGAATGTCATTCCTCATTCCGTGAAATAACGTCGGCGAAGCCTGACGAAAATCCGTGAAATCATCCTTAGCAAGATACTACGCCAAAATAACTCCGTGTTATTTGTGGAATCTGTGGGAGATTCTATTTTTCAAAGAGTTGACAATAACTAATAAAACAAAAGAAAATGCGCAAAATTAATGAAATCATAATCCATTGCTCCGCCACTCGCGAGGGCAAACCGTTCACCACCGCCGACATCGACCGCTGGCACCGCCAGCAGGGCTTCCGGGCCGTAGGCTACCACTACGTCGTGCTGCTCGACGGACGCATTGAGATAGGC
>CAKQFF010000244.1 GCA_934230685.1 uncultured Prevotella sp.
TTATATTAACAGAAAATTAGCAGATTATGCTTCCTCCCATTGCCTGTATTGTCACTTTTAGTTTACCATCCTTATTTATCTTAGTCTTTTTCACTGCCGATTTCGGCCAGAAGCTCTTCTTGTCGGGTGTCTCATAATAGAGGTTTACTTCCGAACCTGTTAGCATAGGGAGCGAGAGATTCAGCGTGATGGGTTTGTTGGTGCCGTTAAGGGCAGCAACATACCATTTTGAACCATGGCGGCGAGCTATTACCACGTATTTGCCTGGATAGCCGTCGATGAATCGTGTCTCGTCCCATGTTGTTGGCACAGATTTGAGGAAGTCGATTTCGTGTTGCGGCAACTCCTGTAGGTTGTTTGGATACATGGCTATGCACTGTACGCTTGCCTGATTGACTATGGCAGCGGCCATTTCAAACACGTCGGAAGTGTAACGGCGATGGCGGCTCTTGTTGTCGCGCGACATGTAGCGGTTCATTATGGTTCCGCCCCAGTCCATTGCAGCCACTGTGTTGCGGCAGAACGGATGCATTGTTAGCTCGAAGCCTTCCTGTTTGGCGTGGTGCTCCTGGAAGAATGTGTTCTCTGATGCAAGCACAGCCTCGCTTGAGATGTAGTTGGGGAACATGCGCTCCCATCCGCGTGGAAGAGTGCATCCGTGGAAGATAACCTGAATGCCGTAGTCGTTGGCGTCACTAAGGATGTCTTCGTAGAGCTGCATCACGTGCTGCTTGTCGCCACCGAAGAAGTCTACCTTAATGCCCTTCACGCCGATCGACTTCATCCATTGCATTTCCTTCTTGCGTGCAATCACGGTGTTCATGCAGTTGCGGGGAGTCTGCGGAGCCTCGTTGGCTGTGCCGTTGCTGTTGTACCATAGCATAAGGCTCACTCCCTTTGATTGTGCATAGCGGCTCAGCTCGGCAATGCGCTCTCGTCCTGTCTGCTGATCCCAGAATCCGTCAACCAATACATATTCATATCCCATTGTTGCGGCAAGGTCCACCATCTGCTTCTGGTCGTCGTAGTTGGCCGAGTTATCCTGCCAGATAAGCCAGCTCCATACATAGCGTCCGGCTTTATATTGTTCTGAAGCCTCGTACATAGGCTCCACGTTGTCGAAGCTCGCGGTGGTCTCCACTATAGGTTTGAGTGTAGAGCCAACTGTGATTGTGCGCCATGGGGTTGCTCCTGGCAGAGGGAATGCTGCGTTGGCAGCTCCGCGTCCGTCGCATTCTCCAGTCATAGGGAATTCCAGCGTGTAGCCATTGTCTGCTGAATAGTCAGAGAGTCGGCAGCCAGGGTAATTGCCATGAGTGCCTGTCTCGCTCACGAGCACCCATCCGTCCTGTCCCACATGGAAAAGGCATGGGAATGTGTATCCCTTACCATATTTCGACTTTGCTGTCATTGGAGCATCTGGTGTGTATTCTTCCTCATAGCTTGGCTTCGTGCGCTTCCATCCAATCATAGGGTCTGATTGTGGCGAGAGGAAAGTGGTGGTCTGCGAAGGCAGGCGGAAAGCTGTCTTCTCTTCGTCGATGATGATATGTGTGCGGTCGTTCACCTCACCGAATTCATATCTGAAGGCAATGTCGTTGTCCGACACACGGAACTTCACAACGATGGGCAGTTTCTTTGCGTTGGTATAGGTGACGCTCATTTCGTTGGCTCGGTAGTTCACGAGCGATGTCTTGGTTGAGCGCATGGTGTAGCTGTTGTTTACCTGCTTGTTGTCAACCGACTTGTATGAGAGCGTCTGGCTGAAGTCGCCAATATTTGCTACGACGCCAAGGAGCGATGGTTGCATCATCTGTTTGCCGTCATAGGTGACATCGTAGTAGAGGCGTCCATCATGGTCTTACCCCAGTTCGGGATAAGATTTTGTTCATAAAAAGTTGGTAGTCTCATAAATATTTTGTACCTTTATAGGTAA
>CAKQFF010000245.1 GCA_934230685.1 uncultured Prevotella sp.
CGACTACAGAAATTAGATCCAACAAAGGGTATGTATCTTTTGTTGGAAATCCAGATCACTTCATGTACACAGGTTACCAAGTAATTGATGGTGAATTCTATTATTTTGATGCAAATGGCGTTTGCCAAGGTATTGAAAGAACGTATACCGGTTGGCATTCTGATGATAGTGGAAAGTGGTATTATATCAGAAATGGTCATGCTGTGACAGGAACGAGTGTGATCGACGGTACGCTGTATAAGTTTGATGATACTGGTATTTGGATTTCCTGATAGAACATAAAATTCAAAAAGTAAAAGCAGAAAGGGCTATGCGAAAGCATGGCTCTTTTTGCTTGTTTAGGTTTAATTGCGGCAATCAAGGTGCTAAAAAATGGTACTCAAAAATGTGACAAAAATGAGCGAAAATCTGTCACGCATATTGCAAAAAAATTCTGGGGAGGGTATAATAAAAAAAACTTTAAAGACAGAAACGGTTTATGCATTTAGAAGGCGTTTTTATTGTCTTTAGGAAGGGGAAGGTATAGTAGCATGAGGAGAAAATTATCAAAGAAGCAAATCGGAGCTATGGGCTTAGCGGTAATGATGGGAGTCCAGACTCCGGCGATGGCAGCGGAGACATCACAGGAATCCATGACACAAGAGACGGTGTTAGAGCCTCAGACAGAGGAAGGTGAGACCGTACAGGTGGAGATCGCAGAATCTCAGGCAGAGGAGATTGAAACTGCACAGGTGGAGATTACAGAATCTCAGACTGCGGAAGCGGAGACTGAGCAGGCAACTACTACGGAGTATCAGGCAGAGGAAGTGAATGCGACAGAACCTCAAACAGAAGAAACTGCGATTGTAACAGAGAATACAGAAGCTCAAGTTGAGGAAGTTTCTGAGCAGGTTGGACAGGCTGAACAGGAAACAGAAGCAGAAGTAGCCGTACTGGAAGCAGCAGAAGAAGATGGCTGGCATCAGAATGATGATGGAAGTCGCTACTATGTAAAAGATGGAGAGATTCTGAAAGATTGCGTAGAAAAAATCGACGATTCTTATTATGGCTTTAATTGGAATGGAGTTATGTATGCGGATGATGATTTCAGTATTTGGAATGAAGAAACTCAAATGGCTGATTTCTATCGAGCAAAAGCAGATGGAAGTCTTTATGTAAACGAATGGTATATTCTTGGTGAATGGAGTAAGTGTTACTATGGAGCAGATGGAAGGAGATATAGCGGTCTTCAGACAATAGACGGAAAACAATATTATTTTAGTGAGGCGGGATGGTTATGTAAAAATCAAAATGTTTCAACTAGAGATGGCAAATACTATTTTTGCGATGAGGAAGGAATTGCAACTGAACAAACATTGGCGAATAATGATTGGACAGAAATTGATGGAAAACGTTATTACGTAAAAGATGGGGAACTGCTGAAAAGTTGTGTAGAGAAAATTGGTGATTTCTATTATGGCTTTGATTATAAAGGCATTATGTATGCGAATCGTACGTTTGACATTTGGAATGCAGAGACTCAGAAAAACGATTACTATCGGGCAAAAGCAGATGGAAGCCTTTATGTAAACGAATGGTATATTCCTAATGAATGGAGTAAGTATTACTATGGAGCAGATGGAAAGGGATATGTTGGCCTTCAGACAGTAGATGGAAATCAATATTATTTTGAAGATAATGGACGTCTTTGTATAAATACTGCTGTTACAAGTGAAGATGGTAGAGCTTATGCATGCGATGAAGAGGGAATTGCAACAGAGCTTATTAATAACGATTGGGCGGAAATAGATGGAAAACGTTATTATGTAAAAGATGGACAGATTTTAAAGGAATGTATAGAAAAAATCGGTGATTCCTATTATGGTTTTGATGATAATGGGGTTATGTAT
>CAKQFF010000246.1 GCA_934230685.1 uncultured Prevotella sp.
TGGCTTCAGCTCCGTGGCTGTTGATGGCACTTTGCACCAGCACGTTGGAGAACGAGAACACCATGCCCTGCAATCCTGCCGGCACGCCAATCATGAGCATAGGCTTCAGCTCAGCCCATTTCACTCTTATATTATTAATGTGTAGTCGGATAGGTTCCTTCTCCCTCATCAGCAGTCGGATGATAAGCGCCGCGCTCACCATGTTGGCAATGCCTGTGGCAATAGCCACTCCAGCCACGCCCATGTGGAATAGGATAACGAAGATGAGGTTGAGCACGGTGTTCACGATGCCAGCCGCCACAAGAATGTAGAGGGGACGGCGTGTGTCGCCAAGGCTTCGAAGAATTGCCGAGCCGAAGTTGAACATCATGAAGAAAGGCATTCCGAGGAAATAGATTCGGAGGTAGAGTATGGCCAATGGCAGCACGTCGGGCGGAGTGCCCATAAGCGTGAGAATAGGTTTTGCCACAGCCACACCTATAAACATAAGCAGCAGTCCGCCCACCACAGCCACCATTCCGGCTGTGGCGACGGCCTGCTTGATTTTTTCATCGTCGTTCTGTCCTATATGGTTGGATATCACGACATTGGCACCCATGGAAACTCCAAGAAACAGGTTGATGATAAGGCTTATCACCGGGGCGTTGCTTCCCACGGCTGCAAGAGCCTGGCTGCTTGCGAAATGTCCCACCACCGCCACGTCGATAGAGTTGAACAGTTGTTGCAGCACGCTGCTCGCCGCTAAGGGCAGAGTGAACAGCAGTATTTTCATGAACAATGGTCCATGAAGCATGTCTATTTCATTGGATTTTGCCATGTGTCTCCATTATTGATTATTTCGCTTGCGCGAAAATATCGGTTATTGCATCTATGTGATAGTCCGGTTATTTTCCTTCTGCCACAACGGCAAAGAACTCAGCGTCCTCGTTGGTGAGGTTTTCGGCGCAGTGGTTGTGTCCCTCGGGGCAGTAGTGCACTTCTCCCGCCTTGGCAGTTTCCTTCTGTCCGTCGCAAGTGAAAGTGATTTCTCCCTTCAGTACGAACATCACCTCGCAGTTGCCCTCATGGGTGTGCAGACCGATGCTGCTGCCCGGTCGCAGAATGTTGCGCATAATCTTCACCTTGCCGTCGTCGGACATTCTTGTGAGGAAAGGTCCGTTGCCGCCCTTGAAGCCTTCGATGTGCTTCTCTTCGATGTTGTTGAAATCGATAATCATGGTTTTGTCCTCCTGTAAATATTTAATGAAAGTAAATTATATGCTTGCGGTTCAATATCTTACGCAATTCGCTTATTGTGCATAATATTGAGCTTTGCCATTCGCTTATTGCGCGTGATATTCGGCGTTTCTTTTCTTCAGTATAGCGTTCACGCAGCACATTGCTGTGGCTGTGACAAACAGGGCTATCGCTATCTGCTCGCCGTAGGCAGCCGACGCGTCGCTGCTCCAGTTTTCACTCCAACCCAGGGCAATGCCTATGAATAGTCCGCCGTCGCTCGCAAGGAAGTACGTGCTCTCGGCTGTGCTGCGCTGGCAATGGTTGCATCGTCCGAGCAGTTTGTACAGCTGTTCCGAGCTTGTCAGTCCGAATCCCATTCCCATTATCATGGGCTTGAGCGTGCTGTCGAGCAATCCGTTGTGCAGGTTCATTGCCACAACCGCCGCCAGTATGCACAGATTGCCTATTGCCGACGTGTAGCGTCCGTTTCTCACCACCTGGAATCTTAGAATCACCAAGGCGATGACAAATCCCACGGCCAATGACGAGAAGAACTCCGTGTCGGTGTGTGTAGACATCACCACGCCCAAGGCCGTGCTCATCAGCGCCACCACGATAGCCACGTTCCATC
>CAKQFF010000247.1 GCA_934230685.1 uncultured Prevotella sp.
ACATCCGATGGAATGTTGACTTCACGGCTGATGGTGTTCCGCAGTCTGCATAGTCTTGTTGGAAGACTATCGAACCATGTCCTTTTCCTCTATGCCTCATTTCTATCTTATTTACAGTCCTTTGGCTTGATGTTTGTACCATGTTTTTGAAACCTTTTTATTATATTTTTGGTTCTTGTTCGCCTGCAAAGGTATGGTATTTTCTTATAGGCAACCAGTGACATATACAAAGACTTGCATTTTTGAACTTTATTACACCAATTTCACTATAGACTTGAGAAATCATGATTTTTCATAAACAAAATAATTATTTATTGTTTGCCAATTAAAGAAAATCCTCTAAATTTGCTTCTGTATAACTCCATGCCAGATACTATGCTGGCATAACAACAGAAAAATAAAATGAAGACTCTACGATTATTTTTACTGATGGCAGTCATGATGTGCTCACTTGCCGTCAACGCTCAAGACGCTATCGCCAATGATGACAGCACAACCGCTACTTCAACAGTATTGGAAAACTTTGGCTCTGAAACTATGTGCGAGAGTTTCACTTTGCAGCAACATAACGACAGCCTGATGTCGGATGCTGAGTTGCTGAAAAGTATTGCCAAAGGCTCTTCGGCTAAAAGGTTGAGGAAGGCAAAAATAATGAAGTGGACGGCTTGGATAGGCGGAAGCGTATTTTTTGTAGCCAGTGCATTTTGCCTATGGGGTACAGCTTTCTTTGCATATTATGATATGGGCCCGGGACCTACGGAAACTAATTATTACGCCATAGGAGCAGCGGCATTCTTCGGAGCAAGTGTGGCATGGACCACATCATTCCTTGTAGCAGCCCATCGTCAAAAGAAAATGGCTCTTTCGGCCAACACCTCCACTCCACTCATGCAATTCAACCTCACCAAAGGCAAGAACTCCGCAGTATATGCCAACATAAACATGCTCAACGACAATATGACAAACAGAAAAACATTAGGTCTCGGCTTTAACTTCAGCTTCTAAGTGAAAGTTTCTCGATAATCCTTCGCTATGCCTCCGTTAGTTCTTCGTTCATCCTTCGTTATGCCTTCTATTGTTCTTCGATCGTTCTCCGTTCATTCTTCGATCGTTCTCCGTTAGTTTAACGGAGGATGAACGGAGGATGAACGAAGGATGAACGGAGAACGATCGAGAAGCTATCGAGAAGCTATCGAAGAAATATAAGGCTGAATACGGAGATTTTCACACTCGTTCCGCTATCCAATAGCCCACAGCCACGGCTATGAACCCGAGCATCACGCTGCCTCCGGCATAGAGCAATGTGGCAAAAGCATGACCGCCACGCATGAGCGAAAGGTTCTCGTTGCAGAATGTGGAGAAGGTGGTGAAGCCACCGCATAGACCGGTAGTGAGAAGAAGACGTGCCGAGTCGCCACCCAGATTGCCGCGCGATGAAAGACCATAGAACAAGCCTATGAGCAGGCATCCAAGGATATTGACCACCATAGTGGGGTAAGGGAAGAATCCCGACACGTTGTCCTGAACAACTTTTGAAGCCAGAAAGCGCAAGGCGGACCCCATGCCACCGCCAAGAGCCACAAGAATAAGTGAGCGTAACATCTGTAGAATGTGCATTTTATGTTTTAAGGTTGCAAAGTTAAGAAGAATTTTATACAAAAAAATAAAAATATTATGGCATTGTTCGTTAATCCCATTGAAAATAACTAACTTTGCTACCATATTTAATTTTTTGATGTTATTATAACGATTTAGATGAACGTAATT
>CAKQFF010000248.1 GCA_934230685.1 uncultured Prevotella sp.
TAAAACAGAGGCGAAATATATAGACTAAAATATATTAAATAGTCGAAACATTTCACTAATATTGAACAATCTTAAATCGATTTGTCAATTCTGCGTACACACGTTGAATGGGGAAACCCATCACATTATAATAGCTACCATCCAATCCTGTAACGCCGATATATCCTATCCATTCCTGAATGCCGTAGGCTCCTGCCTTGTCGAATGGTTTATAGTGCTCAATGTAATAATCAATCTCGGCATCTGTCAGCTCCTTGAACGTAACCCCCGTCACAACCGAGAAGCTGTGCTGCTCCTGCTTTGTCTTCATACAAACACCAGTAACGACATGATGTGTGCGTCCGCTTATCTTGCGCAACATGGCGTGTGCCTCTACTGCATCATGCGGCTTGCCGAGGATGTCGTCACCAACAATCACAACCGTGTCGGCAGTTATCACGAGTTCGTCGTCAGCCACTTCATACGCAGCAGCCTTTTCACGCGCAATATACTCTGCAACATCCTTTGACGGTAGTGTATCGGGATACGACTCGTCAACACCTTCTATTACTTTCACTTCAAAATCGATGCCAAGACCAGCAAGAAGCTCTCTGCGTCGTGGCGAATTGCTTGATAATATAATCTTCATCTTTGTGTACTATTGCTTGTTGATTACTTCCATCTGTTGACGTACCGACTCCTCATGAACGAGTTCGAATATATGCTTGACAAACTCCGAGTCCATACCGAACAGTTCGCCTTGTGCTCCACGCTTGTCTATTATCTCTTTGTATCGATTAGCCTGCAGAACTGTCATATTATGCTCTTTTTTATAGCAGCCTATCTTGCGACAGATGTTCATACGATTGGAAAGAAGTTCAACAAGATTGTTGTCGAGAGCATCTATCTGCTCACGCAAGCCGTGTATGCCTTCTATGTCAATATGTCCGTCGCGAATTGTAAGTTGCGACAATATATTATAGAGTCCGTCGGGCGTAACCTGTTGTGCTGCATCGCTCCACGCTTCGTTCGGAGAGCAATGCGTCTCCACAATCAAGCCATCGAAACCAAGATCCATAGCCTGCTGACTAAGTGGAGCTATCAGGTTACGTCGACCACCAATATGACTGGGGTCGCAGATTATCGGCAACTCCGGTATGCGGCGGCGCAACTCTATAGGTATCTGCCACATCGGAGCATTGCGATATATCTTGTTGTCGTAACTCGAGAAGCCACGATGAATGGCAGCCAAGCGCTTGATGCCTGCCTGATTGAGACGTTCCATCGCTCCAATCCACAATTCGAGGTCTGGATTTATGGGATTCTTCACAAGTACGGGAATATCTACACCACTAAGCGAATCGGCAAGTGCCTGCATAGCGAAGGGATTGGCAGAGGTACGTGCTCCTATCCAAATAATGTCGATACCATATTCTAACACAAGTTCTACATGCTCGGGGGTGGCAACCTCAGTAGCCACAGACATTCCTGTTTCTTCCTTCACACGCTTCAGCCACGGCAATGCTTTCTCGCCGTGTCCTTCGAAACCGCCTGGTTTGGTACGGGGTTTCCAAACACCAGCACGATACACGTTACAACCAAGCGAAGCGAGTTGTCGGGCAGTAGACATAACTTGTCCTTCTGTCTCTGCCGAACATGGACCAGCTATAACAAAAGGACGCAGCCCACAGCCTTTTATATTTAGAGGGATTAAAGACAAATCCATCGTTTTCAGTTTAAAAGTTGTTATTTTACAAACAAATGTATAACAATTATTTCTATCCTACA
>CAKQFF010000249.1 GCA_934230685.1 uncultured Prevotella sp.
GCAGAATGCCTGCCGTTAGGCTTGGCCGTAGAATAATCGGAAACGCCGAGATGCACGGATGAGAAGTCATCGGTATATGCCCAAGTGCCCTTTCCGGAAATCATTTCCCACCATACACCGACATATTTCACAGGATGAATCCATGAAACGTCATCATAGGCACAAGGCTCATTGAGATTCAGCACGAGCCTGGACTCCAGCTGTTTACAAGCATTGTCCACCACCTGAATTGTCCTCCACGGGCTCTTGCACGGAGTCTGGAGACGGCCGCGCCAGCCCTGGGCGTCAGGCGTAAGTTCCGAGCGGAAAGTCAATGTCGCAGGGTCCAGGTCGAGGTGCATGCAGGCATAATCCACCAACGCCGCCTCATGGATATTCACATAGAGCCCCTCGTCGGTCTTCATCTGCAGGGAAGTCTGCACTCCCGTCATCGAGAACGGCGTCTGCGAAGAATTGCCGCAAAACGCACTCTCCATCATGGATTTGATTTCGCTCAGCCGGGACACGGTATATTGATACTCCTGAGTATCGTAATCGCCTGGAATCCAGAGCGCTGTGTAATCGCCACCCATGGCGAATTCCGTCAGTTCATCCTTGATTACGAAATAAGTCAGGCCCTTCTGCTCCGGGAACTCATAACGGAAACCGAGACCGTCATCGAAAAGACGGAAGCGTATGGTCATCCGTTTATCGGAAGCAGTCTGTACCAGATTGACTGCCAATTCGTTATAATGATTGCGAATCTCCGACTCCTCTCCCCATACAGGCTGCCATGTCTCATCGAAAGAGCAAGTGTCAATACTCTCGACCTTGAAGCCGTCATGGAAAGACCAGCAAGGCTTATCATCCACTTTCTGGAAATCCTTGTCCCCGAAAACAATCTTCTGGGCCTTGAGCACACCGCGCATTTCATATCCGAGATGACTCGGCCGGATTACCGCCGTTTCCCCGTAATTCAGTGAATACATGGGACTTCCGTCAGGCGCAATGCCGAATTTCATGGAGAGGTTGCCGTCCGGAGACTTCAAGACAGAAACATCGGAAAGTGACACCGCTTTCTGGCCCGGGCCGCCGCAGGACTGTACCAATGCCGATGCCGCGCAAAGGGCAACACCTGCAAAAAGGACTTTTCTTAAAAGGTTCATATCAATGTTCATTTACGTTTATACTCTACTACCAATGCCTGACGCGGACCCACTACGGTAGAATCATTAACCTCAACGGCTTCGCCGGTCATGACATCGCGGCCATCATACAGACCGTCAGCGATTTCCGCATAATGCGACCACGGAATCGACTTGCGTCCGCGGGAATTGTTGATGAATACGAACACCGCCTCACCGGCATTGTAACGGAAATAAGCGTAGGTGTTGTCCCTGGTCAGGAAATGCAGGGTCTTGCCGTCGTGAATCACGCCCTTGTCCTTTCTCCACTGGAAAAGCTTGCGCGTATAATCATGAAGTTCAGCCACTTGACCAGCCGCAACAGGCTTACCATCGGTTCCTGTCAATGCTGCCTTGCGTCCTTCTTCAGTGAACCAGTTTTCCTTGTCACCGGCCCAGCCGCCCGGGAAATCCACACGGAGACCGCCATGTCCCTGGCTCTTGTCCTTGGAGACGAACATCATCTCGTCACCTGCGAAAATCTGAGGGAAGCCACGCATAGTAGCCATCATGGCCATCACAATCTTCATCCTGTCAGGATTCTGCCTTACCACGTCACCGATACGGTCAGTATCATGGTTTCCAGGGAAAA
>CAKQFF010000250.1 GCA_934230685.1 uncultured Prevotella sp.
CGTTCCCGTCAATGTCGCCGCACAGCAGCGTGATGGTGCTGATTGCCGCATTGCTGTGCTTTGTCAGGTCGAGGGGGTCATTCTCCACCACCACATTCTTCACCGTGTAGCTCAGGTGTCCGGGCTTGGTGACCACCAGATCATAGGTGCCGGGGGCCACGGCGGAGAAGCTGAAGTTCTGCTCCGCCTGACCGCTGTCGGTAGTCGGGTAGATGGTGGTCTCATAGGAAGCCTTGGTGTGGCCCTGCTCAATGAGCTGGACGGTAGTGGCGTTTTTCGGGTTGTAGCTCTTCACCATACCGCTGACGCTCACGCCCTTGGACTTGACGGGCAGATCGATGTTGATCGTTACCTTACTGCCGTCGGTGACATCGTAGTTGTTGTTACGCGCATACCAACCCGATATTTCACCGTTGACAGTGGGGTTCGGATACTCCCTCGTCAAAATCGGGCGGGTGCCGTCCGTTTTCAGCGTGAGAGCAGCGCGCACCGAGTCATCATCCGGCACCGTGGTACCGCTGGTGTACGGCCAGTCGAGCTCCTGCACCGTTACGCCTGCCGGCAGCCCGCCGATTTGCGCAGCTGTGGGCAGGGGGGCGCCGACGGTCAGGGGTGCGGGCATGGTCAGGTCGATCTGCCGGATCGGGGTGGCGGTAAAGGTCAGCGTGTCAATTGTGCCGTCGAACTTGCCATCGGGCACCGTAAAATGCCCGCCATTCTGGCCGATCGCCACACCGGAGGTGGAGGTAAAGCACGCACCCGGGTTAGCCTTGATGGTCACCTTGACGGTATAGGTCTTGTCGGGGTCGAAGGGCACAGAACCGGGCAGGGCGTCATCCTCCGGGCCTGGGCTGCTGCCCACCCACCACTGGCAGGAGATGGTGCGCATTGCTTTGTTGCTGTAATTCAGCGAAATGCTATCACCCACCGTTTTGTTCATAACCAGGTCGACCTTCGTCACATCGGAAATGCCTACCTCGACACCTTCTGCAAATGTCGCCGTTATCGTCAATGTCTTGGGCTGGTTGTTATAAGGATCGTTAATAGGCTTCGGCACATGGAAGATCAGCTCGGGGTTATATTGGCCGTCTGCGGGGTTTTCCCAAATATTATATTCTGAATAATTGCCGATCTCCCACTTCTTGAACGCCTTCTTGGCGGGCGTATTCGGCACGACCCGTACCCTTGTGCCGACCTTGAGAGCTTGGCTGTAGGCATCGGTCGGAATCATGACCTCTGTACCGTCTTCCTTCATATAATAGGCGGTGCAGTTGCCGTTATAGGTCGAAACCGGCACCGTTTGCAAACTCTCCGCCAGCTTGAAGGTATACGCCGCGCGCTCGTAGGCGTATTCGCCGTCCGCATTGGGGACAAGGGTGAACACGGCGAGCGTACCCGCACCGCGCACATCAAAGGGCTTGGTGTAGCTCGTCGAGAGCCTGGGGGTCGCGTTGCCGTTGGTATCGTAGGCTATGGTGGCGTTGAGGGGCCAGTACATCGTCGATTCCAGCGTCACCGTTACGACGTTCTCCGTCATGGTGTAGGTGTTAGGGCCGCTGGGCGTCAGCGTTTGGCCGCCCTCCTTGGCCTTTACCGTCACCTTCGGGACGGGCAGGTCGTCCTGCTTAACCAGCTTGACCTTGGTTACGCTATGGCTGAGTCTCCGGTATTTCTGGCCGTCCACGGTAACGACCTTGGCCAGCTTAAAGT
>CAKQFF010000251.1 GCA_934230685.1 uncultured Prevotella sp.
CTATTCCACAAGATGCTATTGTGCAATAAAATGTAGGGCGAATTGATATGGAGTTGACTACAAATGTGATGATTTGGTGAAAGAAATGTGAAAGGTGTCTCCTTTTTGCTCAATTTCGGTGTACATAGTGAAGGCCTTTATTTCTGAGCCATCTGAAAGGAGGAGTTGGTATCAGGAAGTTATGCTGTTCAAAAGAGACTGTCGATAGGCATTTGCTGTATAGCAGTTTTCCGTGCAAAGTCATCCCGTGAATATGCGTTACAAAGCAGGCGGCTTTTGTAGATGCCCTGATTAATGGGCAACTGCAAAGGTGGCCTGCTTTGTAGTTCACGAGAAAACAATCGAAATGACCTCAAATGCGAAAATTGTGTGAAAGAATTGGCAGATGAGGTTCTATTTTGCCCGAAAATCGTGCGCTTTATGAAAGCCTTTAATTTTGAAAGATTGAAAAGGGGGGAGTGAACTTCAGGAGTTCATTGGTTTGAAAGGGAACATGGAAGAATGGGGGGATGGATATGTAGGGAAAAAGATTGATTGCATGTTTAAAAATATAGAAGGAGAAGAGCCTATGAATATCACAACAAAAGATTTTTTGCAGATGCTGTATGGTAAATGCACAGAAGGATGCATTACCATCACGACCCTGCCGGATTCCAGAAATGAGCACATCCCGGTCACGGAACTGGACAAAGCAGCGGAGCGCATTAAAATGCTTGGTACCAGTGCCAACACTTATTATTGTGTCGCACTGCGTCAGGAAGGTCTGCCATCGAGTGTCAGAGGCGATATCGGACAAATCCATACCGTCGTCTGCATGGTGGCGGATGTGGATGTGCTTGGCCCGGCGCATAAAGAAAAAGATTTGCCGAAAACGGAAAAGGAAGCTATCGATTTTGTGAACGGCTTGAAGGTGAAGCCGTCCATCATCGTACGGTCTGGCAACGGCGTGCATGCCATTTGGCTGCTGAACGAGCCGTTTATTATCCATAACGAAGATGAGCGTGAGCAGATCCGGGAACTTTCTGCCGGGTTCGGTATGTATGTCATCGCAGAGGGCCGCAAGAAAGGTTGGAAGCTGGACAATGTGCAGGATGTCCCTCGAATGCTTCGGGCTCCGGGTTCGCTGAACTTTAAGAGCGACCCGCCGAAACAGTGCGATGTGAACAGTGCCGAAGAAATTCACTATCCGCTGAGTGCTTTTGAAGAATTCAAGCGCAACACCGAGATCGTTGAGTTCCATGCAGAGAGTGATTTGGTTGGTTCAGCCGAACGCATGCGTGGTAAGTGTGCTTTCATTGACTACTGCATCAAAAATGCTGCAACATTGCCGGAACCGATGTGGCATGCGATGATCTCTATTGTTGCCGTTACGGAAGACGGTCAGAAAAAAGTGCATGAGTGGAGCGAGGCATATCCCGGATATTCTTACGACCAGACAAAGGAATATTACGAGCGTGCTGCAAAAATGAGCCGTCCATGCTCCTGCCGTTATATCCGAGACTTTTTCGGATTTAATTGTCCGGCGCAGGGCTGCGGTGTTCGGGCACCTATCGTGTTTGCTTATTACAACAAAGAAGAACAGATTCAGAAGCTGATGGAAAGGAATCTGACACTGGAGGACATCTACTCCAGAAGAACTCTGCTGTTGGCGCAGTATGCCTTTGTAAATGCGCCGGCACTGTATGCGAGCATGTTGCTGC
>CAKQFF010000252.1 GCA_934230685.1 uncultured Prevotella sp.
GCACGATGCGCAACTTCATGATCATCTGGTCGATAAGCTCCTGTGCCTCCTCCTCGGTGAGGATGCCGTTCTTGAGGTCGCGCTGGATATAGATGTCGAGGAATGCGCACACGCGTCCGAGCGACATGGCAGCTCCGTCCTGGTCCTTAACGGCTCCAAGATAGCCGAAGTAGGTCCACTGAACGGCCTCGCGGGCATTCTGGGCTGGCTTAGTCACGTCGAAGCCATAGGCAGCACACATGCGTTCAAACTGCTTGATGGCCTGGATCTGCTCTGAAACCTCCTCGCGGTGGCGCACAATCTCCTCTGTAAACTCCTGGATGTCGATACGCTTGAAGTAGCGCTTCTTCTCCTCGATGAGGTTGGCTGTGCCGTAGAGGGCGATACGACGGTAGTCGCCGATGATGCGTCCGCGACCGTAAGCGTCGGGCAGACCAGTGATGATATGGGCATGGCGGGCAGCCTTGATGTCGTCGTTGTAGGCTGAGAACACGCCCTCGTTGTGAGTCTTGCGATATTTTGTGAAGATAGTCTTGGTCATTGGGTCAAGCTCGTAGCCATACGACTTGAGAGCCTTCTCAACCATGCGAATGCCACCCTTGGGGAAAATACCACGCTTCAAAGGAGCGTCGGTCTGCAAACCAACAACCACCTCGCTGTCCTTATCGATATATCCAGCCCCGTAGGTGTCGATGCTCTGAGGCAACTTTGTCTCAGCGTCGTAAACACCCTTCTCGCGCTCCACCTCGAACATCTGTGAAAGCACATCCCACAGATGGTTTGTACGCTCGGTAGGACCTACAAGGAACGATTCGTCACCATTGTAGGGCTCATAATTAGCCTGAATAAAATCACGCACATCAATCTCGTGTTTCCAATTGAAACCCTTGAAATCGTTTTGCAAATTTTGAAGCTTCATAAATTTGTAATTTTAAAATAAAATATTAAGTGTGTAATCCTTTGCAAAGGTAGCCTTATTTTTCCATTTCCGCAAGAAAAACCGCAACATACGGTATAAAATCATAATAAATAGTGAGTTTTAAAAAGTTACTCGCGATATTATTCATTGTTTTGGGGTATTTTTTTTAATTTTGCAGAACAAAAGAATTATTGCTTTCTCGTTACACATTATTATATATAATACATTTAGGAAAAAACAATATGGATATAAAGAAATCTGAATTTACAATATCGTCGGCCACAGTAAGCCAATGTCCCAAGGACACAAAGCCCGAGTTTGCATTCATCGGACGCTCGAATGTGGGCAAGTCGAGCCTTATCAACATGCTCTGCCAGCACAAGGGACTCGCCAAGACCTCGGCCACTCCGGGCAAGACGCTGCTCATCAACCATTTCATCATCAACAACGAGTGGTATCTGGTCGACCTGCCAGGCTACGGATTTGCCAAGCGCTCGAAGACTGTGCAGAAGAAGCTCGACCAGATGATCACCTCCTACATCCTTCAGCGCGAGCAGCTCATCAACACCTTCGTGCTTATCGACATCCGCCACGACCCGATGAAGATAGACACCGACTTCATCAACTGGCTTGGCGAAAGCTCTGTGCCATTCGCCATCATCTTCACCAAGGCCGACAAGCTGGGTCCGGTGAAGGCCAAGCAGAACGCCGCCAAATGGATGAACTCGCTCAAGGAGCAATGGGAAGAACTACCACCTTATTTTA
>CAKQFF010000253.1 GCA_934230685.1 uncultured Prevotella sp.
GGGCCGATGAGCAGTATATTATGTCCGCCGGCAGCGGCGATCTCCATGGCCCGCTTGACGCTGCGCTGGCCCATGACATGGCAGAAATCGGGGTAATTGCCGCGCTCGGGCCTGAAGGGCACGCTGGGCATAGGGGATATCGCTTCTTCGCCCCGGAGATGGGATATCAGCTGGGCGATATTTTTGACCGGATAGATCTCGGCGCCGCGGGCGAAGGCGGCCTCTCCGGCGTTGCCCTCAGGTAGGAAGATGCGCTTGAAGCCGGCGTCGGTAAGGGCCATTGCCATAGGAAGCGCGCCCGACACCGGGCGGACGTCGCCGGTCAGCGACAACTCGCCGAGAAAACAGCAGTCATCGGGCGGCACGTCGATTTGACCCGAGCAGGCCATTATACCCATAAGTATGGCCAGGTCGTATACCGGCCCCTCTTTTTTGAGGTCGGCCGGGGCGAGGTTGACCGTGATGCGGCGGAAGGGATAATCGAAGCCGCTGTTCTTCATGGCGGCGCGCACCCTGTCCTGTGATTCCTTGACCGAGGCGTCGGGCAGGCCGACGATATCGAAACGGGCCATGCCGGGCGAGAGGTCACATTCGCAGACGACGTGGCGTCCCTCGATGCCCAATATCCCGGCGGTATTTATCTTTACGACCATGGCGCACCTCCGAAGAGTCTTTATGCTTTATATATTACTATAAAAAGCCCCGCGGCGCAACGAGGGGCGGAGGTGCGGGATGGTGTGATATAATATGAATATATCCGATGCCATATCGGGGGCAAAAGGGAGGGGGGCTTTAGTATGGACAGCGTGGCCGGAGAATCCATGAGAAATATGAGAAAAAGGCTCTTTCGGATCATGCTGCTTATCATTACGGCGGCCTGCGTTTGTGTCGCGGCGGTTTATTGCCGCGAGAGGGCCATATACGACAGTATCGACAGGGCCGCCGTCCTGCTCGAAAAGAAAAGCTATCCGGCCGGTGTCACACATATAAAGGGGCGCTGGTACATAACCCCGGAGTTTGAAAAATATTACACCCGGAACGGCTGGATATGCGAGAGCAATCCTTATGAATATTTTATTGAGGTGATGGAGGGCGGCGAGTGGAAGCGGTACGGGCCGGACAAGGTGGTCTATCAGCCCTTCAGCAGTGTGTCTAATGGCCAAAAAGAGGAGTTTGAGGTGTTTTCCGACTATGCCGGCGAAAAGGGGCCGGAGCCGGGAAAATACCGCATAGTCAAATATGTAAATCTCTGGGAAGATACCGGAGAGGGCTTAAAACTCCGCGGACATATGACGATCTATTCGTATTTCGGTGTAGTATAGGCAAAGGACGCCCGCAAGCGGGCGTCCTTCAGCGCGCCGGTACAAAAGGATGAGAGGCGCTGTGGGAAACGGGAAAAAGCGGCCGGTGGCGCTTTTTTAAGGAAATGTATAAATTTTCGCCCTTTTTTAGGCCTAAAAATGGTTTACATCGGCCGAAAACTTTGATAGACTATAATATGGTTTAGGGTTTAAATAACATTGACCATAAATTAATGAAGGAGGAGAAAATCCACTCATGGCAAGAAAAATGAAAACTATGGATGGTAACACGGCTGCCGCCCACGCATCATATGCGTTCACCGACGTCGCCGCGATCTACCCCATAACGCCTTCATCTCCCATGGCTGACCTGGCTGACCAG
>CAKQFF010000254.1 GCA_934230685.1 uncultured Prevotella sp.
ACCTGGACCAGCTCAAAGCCCGAGGTTGCCTCGGTGGACAAAGACGGCGTGGTAACGGCCCTGACCGGCGGCACCACCACCATCACCGCCCAGACCGGCGAGCGGATTGGCACCTGCCTGGTGCGCTGCGCGTTTTCGGGCGACGGCAGCTATAAGATCAGCCACAGCGATGTGACCATGAGCTACATCGGCGAGTATTTCAACCTGTATATCACCCACGACGGGGTAAAGATGACCGAGGTGACCTGGTTTACCAGCGACTCGTCGGTGGCCTCGGTGAACGACATGGGCGTGGTTACGGCGGTGGGCAACGGCACGGCGACGATTACCACGGTGATTGACGGCAACAGCCTGCAATGCGTAGTGCGCGTCAACGCCAAGAGCTGATCGGCCAAAAGAAACAAAAGGTAACACGAGAAACAAAACGTAACTTTTTTTGAAAAGCTGCCGAAAACCGATTTACTTCCCGGCAAGGCCGTGCTATACTAGGCTCAGACCTGCGGCGGAAACGCCGTAAAGAGAGATAAAGGGAAATACAATATCGATTCTGAAGAAAGAGGTGCAAACATGAAACATTCATTTTGCAAACGGTTCATGTCTCTGCTGCTCGTCGCCGCGCTGCTGTGCAGCTTTGGCGTGACGGCACTGGCAGACCCGAACCCGAGTGAGCCGGAGCTCAAGCCTTCGGTTTCCATCGACGGCGCGCCCAGCGGCGTGGTGAAGGTGGGCACCAAGGTGACCCTGAAGGCCAGTGTGCAGACCAACGAGCCGGATGGCTATACCGTCGAAAAGACCACCCTTGCCTGGACGGGCGCGACCCCGGCCACCGAGGGCGCTGCGTCGGCGGAGGTAACCGTCACTGACGTGGACAAGATGACCGTGTCGGTCAAGGCGACGGTTGACTACAAGAAGAACGACAAGAAGAACGACGCTGCGGCCGACGACAAGCCTGTGACCGTGACCAAATCGGCCGAAGCTACCGTGACCCTGATCCCGGGCTACTACGTCTATAACGAGGTCAACGAGGATACATACCAGCTGGTGCTGAAGGTGGATGGCAAGGCCATCGCCAACGGCGCGCTGGTTGCCAAGGGCAAGAAGGTAGAACCGTTCGTCGAGGCCAAGCCCGGCTATGTGCTGGTCAACGCGGGCAAAGTAATTTCCAACGGTACCACCGTGGGCAGCGACGACCTGTATTTCGGCGTGGGCGGCGTGGAAACCCGTGCAAAGACCGGCACCGTGGTCATCGACACCGAGAGTGCGCTGCCCAAGGGCGCGGATAAGGCAAGCCAGGTCATCACCGGCGACACCAGCCCCCATGCCGTGACCTATGGCGTCAAGCCCGACTGGGACTATCCCACCGGCACGGTGGAGGTCACCAAGGACAGCAAGAAGAAGATCTATGAGATCACTGGCTGGAAGTACACCGCCGGTGGAAAAGATTGTGCTTCCATCGACGCGGCGCTGGCCGGCACAGACGGCGACAATGTTGCCATCACCGCAGTGGCCCAGTGGAACGAAAAGCAGGACGTGACCTATACCATCAACCTCCCCACGTCCACCGACACCAGCAAGTATACCATCGCCGTTTCCAGCGATCCCAAACGCACCGGCAACGACAAGTATCAGAAGGGCGACCGCATCACCCTCACCGTGACGGCCAAGCCCGGTTACAAGC
>CAKQFF010000255.1 GCA_934230685.1 uncultured Prevotella sp.
ACGTCTTCATACTCCGGTATGATCGGCGCGAAACTCTTCCAGTACGGAAACACCGTGTATCTGAACAACACCATTCCTGAGTTCGGCACGAAGATGCATGTGAAAGGATATCTTTCATATTCCAATCTCCTTGATCGGTGGGATAATGCCCTGCGCAACGGGGACTACACTCCGCTGGACAAGTTCATTGCATCCGGTTCGGATTTCGTCCAGACCGATGTCGCCGAGCTCGTCATCAAGTATCTTGACGGCAAAGGATTGAGATAATTCAATTATGAAAAACTTTTTTACAATTTTGTCAATGGCAGCGGTAGTATTCGCTGCATGTGATAAGGAAAACGGGACTCCGGGTCAGAAAATTGACCCGGCAGAGCTCGTTGAGGTGACATTTGAAGTTTCTGCGAAACCAACTCAGGCCGCAGAAGTCCAGAATGTATCGACGAAAACAGAAATCAAGGAAGACGGCACCGTGCTCTGGTCTGTCGGCGACAAGGTTTCTGTATTCTATGAAGTGAACGGTGAGACCGGAAGCTCTGAATCCGAGGCTCTTACTGCCGAAAACATCAAGGCAGACGGCTCCGCTTCCATTACAGTGAAAGTTCCAGCCGTCTTCACATTGGAACAGTTCGAAGGAACCCGCAGCCTTTCTGCGGTCTATCCGTTCGACGCGGCAGCCGCTTACGTGGACGGCAAGATCAATGTCTCTGCTCCTAAGATTCAGGACGGAACCTTCGCTCACGCGAGCCTTTCCGTTGCGGAATGGACCGGCAGCAATTCTCTCACGTTCGAGAACCAATGCGGTCTGCTGCGTATCGAAGCTGAAGATGCTGCCGTCTCCAAAATAACATTGAAAAGCGCTGATGCTGATATCGTTACGCTCAATGTTTCCGGTGCGGGCACATATTACGCAGCAGTTGCACCATCCACACTCGAAGGCTTTTCAGTAGTGCTGACAGATGCGGAAGGTGAGGAACTTGCCAAGAAGGTCACTGCAAAGTCTCTTGTCGTCGAAAAGGGGCATGTCCTTCCTCTCGGAAAGATTGTCGGCTTCGATGACAGATTCTATGTTTCTGCCGTGGCGAAAGGCCGCAAGGACGGAAGCAACTGGGACAATGCTGCAGGACTCACGGAACTTAAAGCTCTTCTTGCCAAGGGTGCTGTGAGGAATGTCTATATGTCAGCTGGAACATATTCAGTAGAGGAAGCTCTTGTTTCTGAGGCTGAAGGTGCTGATTTCAGTGTCTATGGCGGCTATCCTGCAGGTGCGAAGGCTGCAAGTCTGGCAGGAAGAGACGCCAAGGCCAATGCAACTGTCTTCGATGGTGGCGGAAAATCCCAGATTTGGCTCACCAAAAAGGGATATGTCCTGTTTGACGGACTCACTTTCCAGAATGGTTTCTCTGCAAAGGATAATGGTGGAGCGCTGGTCTTCAACGGAACCGGCGTGACCGGAAAGGTCGTTGATTGCTCTTTTATTGGCAATAAGGTGACAGACGGAACTAATAGTACGCAGTATTTAAGTGGTGGAGCAATCCATGTTTTCGAGGCCAAAGTGACAGTGGAGAACAGTTCGTTCTCTAAAAACTATGGTAGAAACGGCGGCTCATTGTTCACCAACAATGCCAAGGCTGAACTTACTGTCAAAGGCTGCACTTTCACTGAAGATTAT
>CAKQFF010000256.1 GCA_934230685.1 uncultured Prevotella sp.
CCCCCGGCCTTGATCTTTGCCCGGATCAGAACACGAATGTAGTCGGTCGGAGCTTTTGCATAACACAGAATGTGTAAGTACTTTAGCGTGATAACACGGCAAAGTAAGAAAAACACAAAAAATAATTATGCAATATGCATATAATGAGATAAGAGTATTTGTTATAGATCACGAATAGATTTTGTGAATTGTAAACAAATTTGTTAGGTAGAAATGTAAAAAAAGACAAATGTCACTTGAAAAAGTCTGATGATTAACATATGGTCTTAGGCGTGGCCAAAACGCCGGAAACAATGTTTCAAATTGCCATTGGGGCATTGCGGCGGACCGGCAGAAAGAAAAGGAGACCCCAAAAAAGGAGATGTTGAGAATGAAAAAGAACCTTTCGAGGCTGCTTAGTCTTGTTCTCGTAGCCATGCTGGCATTTGCCATGCTGGCCGGCTGCGGCAATAATGACAATGGCGGCAGCACCACCCCGGGCGGTGACAACGACCAGCCTCAGCAGTCGGGTGAGAAGCGTGACGATATAATCATCGCCACAGCCAACGAGCCCCCCACGCTGGCTCCCTATCAGCACAGCGCCGTTGCCAGCACATTTATGAACCTGCTGACACACGACAACTTCCTCAGAACTAATGTTGAAACACTCGAGCCCGAACCGGGCATCATCACACACTGGGACAACATCACAGACACACAGTGGAAGTTCTATATCCGTGATGACGTCACCTTCCACAACGGCGAAAAGATGACAGCTGCCGACATGGTTGCTTCGATGGAGTATGCCCGCGAGCAGCAGTCCTATACGAGCAACTATTCCAACTTCTGGGAAAGCCTTGAGATAGTCGACGACTATTCCTTCATCGTTAATACAAAGGACGTTTACGCCAAGACACTTAACGATATGGCTTCCCACCGCGTTCTGCCCAAGTCCCTGCTTGACAGCGGCAACGACTTCAACACAAACCCCATCGGCACAGGCCCGTATAAGTTCGTAAGCCAGACCCTGGGCGATAATATCGTTCTTGAAGCATATGACGAATATTGGGAAGGCGCCCCCTCCATCAAGCATATGACATGGCGCATCATCCCCGAAGGCTCCTCGAGGACAATTGCCCTTGAGGCCGGCGAGGTCGACATGATCATCGAGGTCGAGACAAACGACCTTACAAGACTTGAGGAAGAGGATGGCATCACGGTCGTCAACAAGACCGGCACATACTTCAACTTCATGACCCTGAACACAGAGAAGTACCCCTTCAACAATCAGGATTTCCGCCATGCCCTTAACTGTGCCATCAACAAGGATGCCCTTGTCCAGGTCGCACTTAACGGCGCCGGCACAGGCAACTCCAACCAGACCCCTGTTATCTTTGAAGGCCATTCCGAGAGAAACGTCGATACATACGATGTCGAGCTGGCCAAGCAGTATATCGAAAAGTCGGGCATCGATCCCACAACGATAACCTTCAGTTGTATCTGCTCCGACGACGTCAAGCGCCGCTGTGCAGAGGTTATCCAGTCCAACCTTCAGGAGCTGGGCATCACAATGAACCTTGAGTCGATGGACCTTGCCACATACCTGTCGGCCGCTGCCGAGGGTAACTTTGAAGCAACCATCGGCGGCTGCACAACAGCTAACACGCTGGGC
>CAKQFF010000257.1 GCA_934230685.1 uncultured Prevotella sp.
GTGTTGTCCTGAGCGTCAAATCATTGGAATAGACTATGATGCGGATAAGATTGCGATAGCGCAGAACAGCTGGCTGCTGAAGACTCTTCCGAACCTGACGTTCCGGTGCGGCGATGCTTCATCTTGTGAACTTCAGGAGAGCGATGCATTCGTCTTGAGCGACATGCTGCACTATATGGATGAAGATGCGCAGGCTGCATTGATACGCAGATGTGCTGAAAAGCTGAAGCCTGGCGGCATTGTACTGGTGCGTGATTCTGATTCGGAGAATGCTGAGGGGCAGAAGGTTACGGCTTTGAGCGAAGTCTTCTCCACCAAGATTATGGCGTTCAACAGGACGGCGGGCGAGCTGCATTTCATCTCCCGTTCGGGCATGGCGGCCGTCGCTTCTTCCGCCGGGCTCGAAATGACGGTTCGTGCCAATGATGATGTAACATCCAATACTTTCTATATTTTGAGGAAAAAATGATGTCACGTGTATTGAAAATTGTCTTGAAAGTCCTGGGTTGGGCGGTCGCCGGCATTCTGGCGGTTGCGCTGGGACTTGTGGCGGTCTGCGTGTGGCTTCATGCTACGGCGGACCTTGCGGAGCCGGACTTTTCTCCATCGGAAAAATGTGCCGTGCAAGTCTCGGACAGCCTCCGGGTATATGGTGACAACTCATTGAGACTCAATGCTGACGGCCTTTGGGTGATGAGCGTGGCCGGGTCTGCGTTCGAGCGTGGCGAGGCTATCGGCAAGTTGTCCGGGGACCTGCTTTACATGCAGGAAAAGGTATTTGCGGACAAGCTTTTCGAGATGGTCCCGAGTCGGCGCTACCGTGATTTTCTTCATTATTTCATCACGATTTTCAACAGACGTCTGGGCAGCAGTGTGCCGCTGGAATACCGGCAGGAAATCAAGGCGATGTCGACGTCGTGCACGCATGAGCTGGATGATTTCGGGAATCCTTACGAGAGACAGATGCAGTATCATTCTGCACATGATATCGGGCATGTGATGCAGGACTATATGCTGGTCGGCTGTACTTCTTTCGCCGCATGGGGCAGGGAGTCCGCAGATTCGTCATTGATTATCGGGAGAAATTTCGATTTCTACATGGGGGAGGAGTTCGCCCGTAACAAGCTGGTACTCTTCGAGAAACCTGATACGGGCCATGCTTTCGTGTCTGTCACGTGGCCGGGCATGCTCGGGGTGCTTTCCGGCATGAATACGGCGGGCCTGACGGTTACCATCAATGCTGCCAAATTGGAGACGCCGTCAATGTCGGCTACGCCTATCTCATTGCTGACCAAGAAGATATTGCAATATGCGTCGAACCTGGAGCAGGCTTGGCAAATAGCAGGGGAGTACAATACTTTCGTCTCCGAGTCCATCTTGGTGGGTTCCGTCAATGACGGGCGCGCCGCTATTATCGAAAAGACGCCTTCGGCAATGTCGATGTACGATCCGGCAGACCGGGATTCGTCTGTGTCTCACATAGTTTGCACGAACCATTACCAGTCGGAATTGTTCCGCGACAATCCTGTCAATGTGGAGAATATCCGTACTTCGGACAGCATGCAGCGTTTCCGTCGCGTCGAGGAACTGCTGGATTCGACGGGCAAGGTCAATCCTGTCAATGCC
>CAKQFF010000258.1 GCA_934230685.1 uncultured Prevotella sp.
ATGTAGCTTTGTTTGGTTTTTCAAAGCGAAGGTACAAATAAAACACGACTTTTATAACTTTTAGTCTTCTTTTTTTTGAAAATAATGAAAAGCAGACTACCTTTGCATTGAAATTCAAATAAAAAACAGGAAAACAATCAGCTAAAAAAATTAAACGAATAATGAAGAAGATATTGTTTGTATTGCCAGCTCTGTTGTTGGCGGCAATGATAGGAATGACCACTGTGAGTTGCTTTGCACCGTCGTATAAGGACGGCGACACGGTTGCTGCATCGGAGTTTGAGCCTGCCGACACCTCGTTGTTGTCAAAGAAGAAGCTTGCCGACTCCACCAAGACAACAGCGGCTGCTCATGTGGTAGACAGCGTGGGAATGTATTATGTAGGTTCAGGCTCAACGAAGCAGTTCCTCCAGCTCGTGTCCTATCCGTCCAAGCGCGACACGTTTGTCTATGGCAAGACACGGCACATAAAGGTGAAGGGAAGTGCGGATTTCAACAAAGTGGTGCGCGTGAGATTCTATCTGCTCAATGGCAAAGACTCGCTTGTGAGTGCTGTAGAGCAAGTTGAGGAGCTTTAGTAAGGAAACGGAGCTTTTGTAAGGAATTATCTCCTAAAGTTTGAATCTATGTTTCCTTTTTGCCGCATGTGGAATGTCGCCTCCAGGCGTCACGCCCGGCATGAAGTCCATAGGAGTCTTGCTTCCCCTCGCCACGCCACGGTATTGTGCCCATCTGTCGCGTATTCGGCTCACGTAGCCCGTAGTTTCGCTGCCTCGCATGTAGCCATATTTCACCACAGGGTCATTGTAGTATTGTGGAGAGCTTAGCTTCAGCACAAACTCAGCCACATCGTCCCAACGATACTGGTTGCGTCCGTGTTTTTTTGCAAGAGCCATAGCGTCGCGTATGTGGAAGAAACCGCCGTTATAGCTGCCGAGCACGAAGAGCTGCCGCTCGCGTGGGTCGCGAACGTCCTGGAATTTTGTGTTGAGCTTTATGATGTAGCGCACAGCCGCATAGATGTTCTCCTCAGGCTCGTAGATTTTCTCCTCAGGCAATCCTAATTGGGCTGCTGTAGCCGGCATGATCTGCATCAGTCCTCTCGCTCCTGCCCATGAGTAGGCCTTTGGGTCGAAGCACGACTCTTGGTAGCATTGTGCGGCAAGCAGTCGCCAGTCCCATCGTGCCATGGGAGCATAGCGCATGAATAGGTGGTCGTATTTTGATATTGTTCCAGTCTTTGCGTTAAGCATCGGGGCGTATGTGTGTCGGTGTATGCTCTGCATTGTGTAGCGCATCTGCTCCTCGTGGCGTATGCTTGCCAGGAGCGCTGGTTTGTACCAACTGTTGAGCGAGTCGGCAAGTTGGCGCGAGCTGGAGTTCACCACCCACGAGGTTTTGAGCGAGTCTACGCCATAGCCGCAGGCAATCACCCCCTTCTCGTTTCTTGGCATTTGGCAGGCTATGATGTCGGCGTCGCCGTTGCGCAGCTTCTTGAGCATCTCCTCCTGACTCTTGCACCTCTCCACGCGCAGCGACACGCCGATGTATTGGGCAAAGCGTTCGCACAAGAGAAATTGTGTGCCCATGCCTTGTCCGTGGTAGTCGAAGTAGGTGTCTGG
>CAKQFF010000259.1 GCA_934230685.1 uncultured Prevotella sp.
ATGCAGCGACCTGTGGAATCGCTTCGACATCCACAACCAGATGGACTTTAAGGAACTAATCACACATTTTGAAAAATTAATCCGTAACTTATAACACATAAAGAAAATGAGTGAACAAAACTCTTTTTTGGTATTCTCGGGTACAAACACGAGATACCTTGCAGAGAAAATCTGCCAGAGCCTGGGTTGCCCACTTGGCAACTTGGTAGTCACTAAGTTCTCAGATGGCGAGTTTGCCGTATCATACGAGGAGTCTATCCGCGGACGCGACGTGTTCCTCGTGCAGAGCACATTCCCCAACTCAGACAATCTTATGGAGCTCCTCCTTATGATTGATGCTGCAAAACGTGCTTCTGCCCGCCATATTATCGCAGTTATCCCTTACTTCGGATGGGCACGCCAGGACCGCAAGGACAAGCCACGTGTAAGCATCGGCGCAAAGCTCGTTGCCGACCTTCTCTCAGCAGCAGGCATCGACCGCCTTATCACTATGGACTTGCACGCCGACCAGATTCAGGGATTCTTCGACGTTCCTGTTGACCACCTCTATGCTTCGGGCGTCATCCTGCCTTACTTGCAGAGTCTCAACCTCAAGACCGACGAGCTTGTTATCGCATCACCTGACGTAGGCGGTTCAAAGCGTGCCAGCACATACGCCAAGTATCTCGGCTGTCCGCTCGTACTCTGCAACAAGACTCGCGCTCGCGCCAATGTGGTAGAGAGCATCCAGATTATCGGCGACGTTAAGGACAAGCATGTTGTTATCGTTGACGACATGGTTGACACAGCAGGAACTATCACTAAGGCTGCCGACGTTATGAAGGCTGCCGGAGCTTTGAGCGTTAGAGCTTGCGCTTCTCATTGCGTTATGTCGGGTCCTGCTTCAGAGCGTGTACAGAACTCTGCTCTTGAGGAGATTGTCTTCACCGACTCTATCCCCTACTCTAACCGTTGCGCTAAGGTTAAGCAGCTGTCTGTTGCAGACATGTTCGCCGAGACTATCCGCCGCGTGATCAGCAACAAGAGCATCAGCTCACAGTATCTTGTATAATAACAAGACTGAAACTATTGGTTAGAAAAAAAGAATAGCCCAGGGCGAAAGCCTTGGGCTTTTTTTAAGCGGACTGCGCTCGGCTTTGCCGCTTGCTTAAGCAAGAAAGCCCAATGACCTCCACAGGAGGGTGTGCCATGATTGCCAAGCCAAGATAATTCTGAATTGTTACTTACATTGGACCATATTGGGTTAACGTTTTGTTTGGACAACACCCCCAAAACCATAAAAAGGCAGTATCAACCGTCATAGTTGATACTGCCTAAATATTTCATTCGATTAAGAATCGTGCGTTAATGATGAGGATTACTTCTTGAAGAAGTCCTTAACAGCCTCGTTAGCAACCATGCGCTCATCGAAAATGTAAGCACCAGTCTTAGGGCTCTTCACCATCTTGATAACCTTTGTATATGCGCGACCATCCATAGAACCTTCACGGAGGGTAGCGACCGCTTTCTTTGCCATGTCTTATACGTTATTACTTAATCTCCTTGTGAAGAGTCATCTTCTTAAGGATGGGGTTATACTTCATTAATTCCATACGGTCAGGA
>CAKQFF010000260.1 GCA_934230685.1 uncultured Prevotella sp.
GATAGTTCGACTGCTCCGAGCCACCGCTGAAAGCCAGGTAATGGTTCTGTACAAATCCTGTACGTGTGATTACGTCATAGAAGTTGTTGTCGTAACCACCGTTATTGGCATACACTCCAAGCTTTTTGGCAGTGCTAAGATACTCGTCTGCCGACAGCATGTTGAGTTTCTTAGCCATTGACTCAATGCCGACATTAGTCTCATACGATATCTGAAATCCCTTGCCCGTGCCCTTTTTTGTCTTTACCTCAATCACGCCAGATGCGCCTCGTGAGCCATATAGAGCTGTCTCGGCAGCGTTTTTAAGTACTGCAAAGCTCTCAATGTCGGCAGGATAAATGGTAGACAGTGTGGCAATGTCGCTCGTAACTCCATCAATAATGACAAGTGGGTCATTGCCACCAATAATAGATGTTGTACCACGCACGCGCACAGATGACAGCTGCGCCATACGGTCCATGCCGTTCGACGTTACACTCACACCGGCAGCGTTGCCGTTCAATACGTCAAGTGCATTGTTTACAATACCCTTGTTTTGTATCTTTAAATAAGTAGGGATGGTGTCGCGCTGCACATGCAGCTCCTGCACCTGTGCCGAGGCAGGCACAGTGGCAAGCAGCGACAAGGCAGTCGCTGCAAGTACACACTTGTGTTCTATTTGTGTTTGTCTCATTATAGGTTTTTGGTATTTTAGATTTTCAATTATATTTTGCTTCTTAGTTGTCGGTATTTCTCCTCTATTATAATTTGAGAGGAGTTTAAGCGAAAAAGGTTTTGCTTGCTTGTCAAGCAGATGCATCTTTTTTTTATTTCTCTGTGGGCAAACCAAGCTCCTGCCAGCGTAATATTCCGCCACGCATATCCACAACCTTATATCCTGCGGCTTTCATTTTTACTGCAGCAGCGTTGCTGCGTCGTCCGCTGCGGCAATAGATATAGTAGACGTGTGAACGGTCGAGCTGTTTGATGCCGTCGTCAAAAGCCTTTGGGTTGAGCCAGTCGATGTTGATGGCATGTGAGATATGGCCTTCGGCAAATTCTGCAGGCTTGCGCACATCGAGCAGAATGGCTGTGGTGTCGGCATTAAAGGCGGTGATAAACTCTTTGGGTTCTAACGTCTTCACGGTCTCCTGGGCCGTGCATCCGATGCTCAAGCCAAGAAAGGCGAGCAGTGTGAATAGAATGTTTTTTGCTTTCATGGTTGCAAACTTACATAAAAAAAGCGAATTATACGCCAGTTTCATAAACAAATATATATAAAACGCGAAAGTCCCGAAAACTCCTTGCAGAATTTTCGGGACTTTTGTGTTGCCTTAAGCAAGTTTGCCGTTTTGGGCATTTGCTTCTTTCAAGGCGGCTAAGCGTAGGTGTATTACTTACGCAGACCGAGAGCCTTGATGATTGCACGATAGCGATTGATGTCGCGGTCGTACAAGTAGTTGAGCAATGCGCGGCGCTTTCCTACCAACTGTGTCAATGAACGTGCGGTAGTATAATCTTTACGGTTCTTCTTAAGATGTTCCGTCAAATGGGAAATACGGTATGAGAACAATG
>CAKQFF010000261.1 GCA_934230685.1 uncultured Prevotella sp.
AAAGACCCCGCCGCGACCAACGGCACCGTTCAGCAGCCCGCGAGCACCGAAAGTCCGGCGATCCGCCATGTCACGGCAGAGGACGGTCTGCGACTGCGCGCCGGCGCCGGTACAAGCTTCGATACCATCTACACCCTGCCCTATGGCTGCCCGGTCATTGTCCACCACGCCGAAAAGGACTGGTGCTATGTGGAGTTCAACGGCACCTATGGCTGGATGAGCAGCGAATACCTTGCGACGTAAAAAGGAGGCAGGGCATACCAACTCGAGAAGAAATCAAACAGCCGGCATTAAAACTGTTTAGGCAAGATGGGGCTGGTCAGTATCATCTTGTAGGATCGAACACTTATAACGCAAATATTTGGCAGATGAAAACGGGAACGATATAGGTTATTTAGTGTTTAAGTTTGAAGATGCCGAGTAGGATCATTAAAAAGCAAGACCCCTTGATGCGGCAATTATGCCCATCGAGGGGTCTTACTTTAGCTTATATCACCCTTTTCCTCAGCCACTTCCCGCTCAGGTACCGCGGCAGATAAAACGCAATGCGAATGAGCCAATCCGCCACAATGGCGACCCAGATGCCCATAATGCCCCAGCCGAGTGCGACAAACAGGTGACTGCACAGAATACGCCCCAGCCACATACCGGTCATTGCACCGATCAGACAGAACCGCACATCACCCGCCGCCCGCAGGCAGGGGGTGATGGTAAAAGCAAGCGGATACAGAGTGACTGCAATGCAGAAGTAGAAGCGCAGGAGCCGCAGCGCCACCGCCGCGGTTTCCGGTGTCAGCCTGAACAGCGATAGAATGGGGTCCGCGAACAGCAGCGTCCCGCCCGCCGTAATAAAAAGGCAGAGATATGCCAGCCCTACCAGCCACTTGGTGTAGTATTTGGCGTCCTCGGTTTTGCCTGCGCCCAAGCACTGACCCACGATAGGCACCGCCGCCAGGTGAATGGCAGAGGTGGGAATGAGAATAATGCTTTGCAGGGTGTTCATCACCGCATTGGAGGTAATGAAAACCGTTGGCAGCGTTGAAACAAGGCTTGCCACCAACAGCTTACCGATATTGAAGGCAGCGCTTTCCAATCCGCTGGGAATGCCAATATGCAGAATTCTGCCGAACATCTCCTTTTGGAACCGCAGATCACCAAGGGTGTGCACCCCTACCGCACAGTCGGGGCGCAGCAGTCGGCAGACCATAATGACCGCCCCCAGCACGCGGGAGGCAAGGGTCGCCAGTCCCGCGCCCAGCACCTCCAGACCAAACCCGTAGATGAGAATGGCGTTGCCCGCCAGGTTAAGCACATTCGCGGCGGTGGAAACGGTCATCGAAAGCTTGGAGTTGCCCACCGCGCGGAAGACCGAAGCCCCTACATTATAAAGTGCCAGAAAAGGGTAGCTCACAATGGAAACGGTAAAATAGGTGCGCGCGTAGCCCATTACCTGCGGCTCAATCTGCCCGAATAATAAAAGCAGTAATTTATCACGGAACAGCATAAACAGGATCGATATCATCAGTGAAAAACCCACCAGCAGCA
>CAKQFF010000262.1 GCA_934230685.1 uncultured Prevotella sp.
GCAGATGCGTCTGCTGTTTCTTTTATATCCAGTTCGTACAATCAGGCGGATTTTTCACCAATTTTTAGGCTATATACCTAGTATATAGCCTAATTTTTTTGTATTCAAACAGCCTTTTTTCCTTGATTATATGTATCGTTTACCCCCTTATTAAATTTTTCGATTTCGTCTTTCTCGAAATCATTATTGACGTGCGTATAAACGTTTTCTGTCATATCCGCAGTTGAATGTCCAACCCATTTTTGAGCAACAACACGATTTACATTATTTTCAGCACATCTCGTTGCGTAGGTATGGCGCAAGCAATGAATTGTAAAACCCATACCGTCCAAGCCACTTGCTTTCAATGCGTTTTGGAAATGCTCACGCAATGCGTGTTCTTTTATCGGGAACAATCTTTCGTGTTTTGAAAAATCAACATCTTTCAAACACACATATAAAACATCAACAATCGGCACATTGCGAATGCCCGCTTCCGTCTTTGGTGGAACAATTTTTCCCTCTTGCATTTGCTTATTTACAACGATATATCTTTCTTCGATATGTATATCATCGGTAGTAAGTGCTAATATCTCGCCACGACGTAAACCGCAATACAAGCCAATTAAGAACGCAAGCCCACGATAGTTTGTTTTGCAGGCTTCAACGAAGCGTGCTTCTTGCTCTCTTGTAAATGCAATGCCGTGCTTTTTCTTGTGTTTCTTTATCTCGATTGCGCCAAGTGGGTTGAAGTCGATATATCGGCATTTGACCGCTTTATTAAGCATTTCATTAAGCAATGAAAAACAATCGTCTTTTACACTCGGCTTATCAATGCCGTTGAAAATTGTTTGGCACTCAACAACATCAAGATTTGCAATCGGCATATCTCCGAACAGTGATTTGATATGTTTAATCGTTCGTTTATATTTATCAATGGAAGTTTTGCGCAAATTTGACTCTTTGAACGTTTTTAGCCAAATATCCGCCCACGCTGAAACCGTGTAGGTGCAATGCAATTTCCTATTTACCTACACATCTGCTTACGCACAAATTTTGTGCGTACCCCCCCCTTATATTATCATTGACAAGACCGAATAAAAGATATATACGGCAATAATAAGACCCGATGCGGAACGGCGTTGGGTCTTATTATTTTAATTTATATGGTAATAAAAAAACATCGAGCCGTCAAAAGAGACGGCTCGTTTGCTTTGTTGCTCGTGTATAAACTTACAGTGTTATCCAGAGCGCGGGGACAACGCCGCCTTCCGCGATAAGGTCCGGGGAATTTATAACACCTTTATTATCCCTGTACAGAACGAAGGTCGTGTATCCCTGATTGCCGACGGCGAGAGAGGGCGAGCGAGTGTACCAGGTAACATAATCCTTTTGGGTGTTACCCATCGATACCCCGTGGAATTTGGCAAAATCGGATGCTTTCAAGTTCCTTGCGGGATCTTCTGCTTTTACGTCCTTATTAAATCCATACGCCGTGGTGGTAACGTCTCGCAAAGACAACAAGAA
>CAKQFF010000263.1 GCA_934230685.1 uncultured Prevotella sp.
GGAAGCCCCGTAGCTATGGTTCATTGCAACAACTGCACATCCGACCTCAACGCTTGGATTTCGCTCTTCAAGGAGTATGCCAAGTTGCTTGGCGTGGAGGTTAGCACGGGCGACATCTTCTCTAAGCTCTACAACCATGCTCTTGAGGGTGACGCCGACTGCGGTGGACTTATCGCCTACAACTACTTCTCTGGCGAGCCTATCACAGGTTTGCAGGAGGGCCGTCCGATGTTCGTGCGCACAGCAAGCGACAAGTTTAACCTTGCCAACTTCATCCGCACAAACCTCTATGCTGCCGTTGCCGTACTGAAGATTGGCAACGACGTACTCTTCAAGGATGAGCATGTGGAGGTAGACCGCATTACCGGCCATGGCGGCTTATTCAAGACTCCAGGTGTAGGCCAGCGCATTCTTGCTGCAGCTATCAACTCGCCTATCTCTGTAATGGAGACTGCCGGCGAGGGTGGCGCTTGGGGTATTGCCCTGCTTGCCGGATACTTGGTGAACAACGACAAGAAGGAGGCTCTCGCCGACTATCTCGACAGCCATGTGTTTGCAGGCAACAAGGGAGTGGAAATTGCTCCTACTGCAGAGGAGGTTGCAGGATTCGACACTTACATCGAGAGCTACAAGGCTGGCTTGGCTATTGAGCAGGCAGCTGTAGCAAACAAGAATTAAAAAAAAACAAAAGAAACAATGAACTCAAAACAATTAATGTATAAAGCAGCCGACAACATCCGTATCCTGGCTGCGTCAATGGTTGAAAAGGCTAACTCTGGTCACCCCGGTGGCGCAATGGGTGGTGCCGACTTTATCAACGTTCTTTTCTCTGAATTCTTGGTTTACGATCCTGAGAATCCTGAATGGACAGGCCGCGACCGCTTCTATCTCGACCCGGGCCACATGTCGGCTATGCTCTACTCGGCTCTCGCTTTGCAGGGCAAGTTCACTCTCGACGAACTGAAGGAATTCCGCCAGTGGGACTCTCCTACTCCCGGACATCCAGAACGTGACATCGTGCGCGGCATAGAGAACTCTTCTGGTCCGCTTGGCCAGGGTCATGCTTTTGCAGCAGGTGCTGCTGTAGCCGAGAAATTCCTTGAGGCTCGCTTGGGCAAGACTCCTATGCAGCACAAGATCTACGCTTACATCTCTGATGGTGGCGTTGAGGAGGAAATCTCTCAGGGCGTAGGCCGCTTGGCTGGCGTTCTTGGCTTGAACAACCTCATCATGTTCTACGACTCCAACGAGATTCAGCTCTCTACCGAGTGCAAGGTGGTGATGAAGGAAGACACAGCTGCCAAGTATGAGGCTTGGGGTTGGAACGTGCTTTCAATCAACGGTAATGATCCCGACGAAATCCGTCAGGCTCTCGTTAGCGCACAGACAGAGAAGGAGCGTCCTACACTTATCATCGGCCGCACCATCATGGGCAAGGGTGCCCTGAAGGAAGACGGTTCAAGCTATGAGCACAGCATCAAGACTCATGGCGCTCCGCTCG